>CAKZQH010000084.1 GCA_937139565.1 uncultured Nitrospiraceae bacterium
AAGATTATGTGTAGAATACAATGGATTAAAACCAGAAATCAACGGAGATAGTATTCATCTTTTGATTCAAGTTTTACGGGTAAAGATTTTTGATATTAGTAAACAAAGTAAGGAAAAATTGGCTTTGAAAAGTATAAAAATCATTAGACTACATTAGGTGGTAAAGGAAAATATAAGTCTCTGAAATATTTAGTTTTTTTTAGATAAAATATGCCCTAAATTGATGAAGTCGGGCTAAGAGAAATTGGTCATTTGGAAGTCTCAAGGGCACTAAAGAATACACATTAAAAGCACCTGAAACAGAGTTAAATTTTATATCGTAAAATTAGGGATTAAAAATTAGTTGACAAATTTTTTCAAAGTGGATAAAATTAGTCAACAATTAAATTTCGGAGGGAGATATGGACACTGTATTACTGAGCAGGCTTCAGTTTGCCGCAACTGCAGCTTTTCATTTTATCTTTGTTCCCCTCACCCTTGGTCTTTCCCTTTTGATTGCTTACATGGAAACCAAGTATGTACGAACTGGAGACAGGGAGTATCTTAGAATGGCCAAATTTTGGGGAAGGCTTTTTGTAATTAATTTTGCACTTGGGGTAGTGACGGGTATAACCATGGAGTTTCAATTTGGTATGAACTGGGCTGAATACTCTCGCTATGTAGGTGATATTTTTGGTTCTCCTCTTGCAATTGAGGCTACAGTGGCTTTCTTTCTTGAGTCAACTTTTCTTGGTGTGTGGATTTTTGGCTGGAACAGAATCTCACCTAAACTTCACGCACTTGCAATCTCCCTTGTGGCAATTGCAACAAATCTATCAGCCCTTTGGATTCTCATAGCCAATGGCTGGATGCAAAATCCTGTAGGATATGTGATTAATCAGGGAAGAGCAGAAATGGTTGATTTTTGGGCAGTAGTAACAAATCCTTATGGCCTTCTTAAGTTTGCGCATACAGTGCTTTCAGGATGGGTGGTAGCTGGATTCTTTGTTCTTGGAGTGTCAGCCTATCATCTTCTTAAGAGAAATGAAACTGAGTTTTTCAAAAAATGTATGAAAATAGGTGCAGTCTTTGCCCTTATTAGCTCAATCCTTGTTGTGGCAGTTGGAGATTTTCATGCAAAAGAGGTATCCCATACTCAACCCACTAAGCTTGCTGCAATGGAATCTGTGTGGGAAACCACAAAGAATGCTCCCATGTATTTGATTCTTATTCCAGATCCTGCAAATGAAAAGAATGCGATTGAAGCGATTAAAATTCCATCCTTATTAAGTATTCTTGCAGGCAAAGAGGAGATAAAGGGGCTGAAGGAGTTTCCGTCTTCAGAAAGACCGCCAGTAATGCTTACTTTTTTAAGTTTCAGAGTTATGGTAATTTTAGGCTTCTTATTTATTATTCTTGCCGTGTGGACAGTTATAAAACTAAAAAAGATTGAGCATAGTCAAACCCTTTTAAGGCTTCTATTGTGGTCAATTCCTCTACCCTATATTGCAGGACAGGTGGGATGGATTGTAGCAGAGGTTGGAAGACAACCTTGGATAGTGTACGGTTTACTTAAAACAGCAGATGCAGTATCAAAAGCTGTTGAGCCATCACAGGTGCTTGCTTCACTAATTGGTTTTACTCTTTTTTACGGTGCTCTTGGTTTAGTTGATGTATATCTTCTTGCAAAGTATGCAAGAAGAGGCCCTGATCCTAAGGAGGTGTAAAGATGGAGTTTCAGGTTATATGGTTTATTCTTTGGGGATTGCTTTGGGCTGTATATTTTGCTCTTGATGGCTTTGATTTCGGTGCAGGAATTCTTTATCCTTTTATAGGCAAAGATGAGATAAGTAAAAAAGCTATAATTCATGCAATTGGACCAGTATGGAACGGTAATGAGGTTTGGCTCATCACAGCAGGAGGTGCAACATTTGCTGCCTTTCCTACCACCTATGCCTATATGTTCAGTTACTTATATACACCGCTTCTAATTATTCTTTTTGCTCTCATCTTAAGGGGAGTAGCAATAGAGTTTAGACCAAAGGCTTTAACAGAAGGAGAGAGAAAACTGTGGGATGTGGGTATTTTTATTGGAAGCGTAGTTCCTGCCTTTTTATTTGGGGTTGCCTTCGGAAATATCTTCATAGGACTTCCTTTTGATGATAAAGGATACTATGGAGCGCTCTTTTCTCTTATAAACCCATATGGCATTGTGGTTGGTCTTCTCTTTCTTTTTACTTTTATTGTCCATGGAGGAATTTGGGTCTCCCTCAGAAGTTCCAACGAGCTTTCAGCCAATTCAAGTAAGATGGCTATAAGATTTTGGTATTTAGCTTTAATATTTGCGGTAGTTTTTTTAATACTTACAGCTTTTTATACTAACTTGTACAATAACTTTATTAAACTTCCACATTGGTTCTTGGTACCTGCTACTGCAGTATTTGCGTTGATTCTTACAGGATACTACCTTAAGAAAAATAAAAATTTAAGAGCTTTCGTTTCTTCCACAATTTTTATCCTTGCTTTGATTTTTAGTGGTGTAATAGGTTTATATCCCAATCTAATTCCATCTTCAATTGATGCAAAGTATTCTCTTACAATTTTTAATTCCTCCTCGAGTCCTTATACTCTTAAAATAATGACCATTGTGGTTATCTTATTTGTACCTGTAGTAATTTTTTATCAGGCATGGGCATATAAAACTTTTAGTTATAAAATCACCAAAGAGAAACTAAGTGAGGAGGAATATTAAAGAGGTGGAAATCACCAGAGAAACTGACTATGCAATAAGAACAGTATTATATCTTTCAAAAATGGCTGATTATAAGGCTTTCTCAGCGGAGATTTCTCAAAACATGCAGATACCAAAAAGCTTTTTGAGAAAAATTGCAAAAAAACTTGAAAAAGCCAAAATAGTCCAATTAGTTAGAGGGGTAAAGGGAGGAATTCGATTAATCAAGTCACCCAGAGAAATTACCCTCTATGATGTAATTTTAGCAACAGAGAATCAAATCTCTCTTAATCGCTGTTTGGTAAATAAACAAATTTGTGGACTTCATCAATACTGCCCTGTTCATCCTGTGTGGATTAAAATAAGAAATAAACTAATTGATGCACTTAGAGAAATAAATTTTGCCGAACTTTCAAGAGAAGGGGCTACTTCATAAAGTAGTCCCTTCAAAAAACTTTACCCATTCTCTAAAGATCCTTACCTTTTCATCTCCATGTTTTGCAAGATCCTCTAAAATTTCTTCAACTGTTCTTACTCTTACAGAACCATTGGGTTCTTTTGAGAAAAATTTGTCCGCATAGGCGATGATTTTTTCCTCTAATGTTTGAGGTGTCATTTCTCTTAATGGCAAGGGAAGTCCTTTTTTTTCAATTTCATCCATTGTAATACCCACTCCAGTGTGCCTCTCACATACAAGAGCATGCCTTGGAAACCCTTCCTTTTCAAGAATTTCTCTTCCAAGATATCCATGGGCAATGTAAGGATATTTACCGTAGCATCCAAGCTTGGGAGCGTGTGTCATAAAAATTCCAATATCATGAAGCATTGCTGCTTCATATATAAAATTTCTGTCAACATTAAACTTTTCCGCTATTTTAACAGCTTTTTCAGCCACTGCTGTTGAGTGATTAATCAATATTGTATAACCTTTTGAATCTGATGGATAAAACTTTCTTATTATTTCGATTGGATCCATAAAAGTATTATAATCAGTTTTATGATATCTTTCCATTTAACTACTCCAATTGGTAATCTTCTGATTATTCTTGACAATACTTTTAAGCTAACAAGAATTGCACTGGCAGAGAGAAAGAAAGAAAGTTATTCAAAAACGCCCTTAGAACATCCTATCATTAAAATTTTTTCCGATTATTTTCAAGGTAAAGTTATTGAGATTTCCTATCCTTTTTCTGTACAAAAACTTTCGTGCTTTGAAATGAAGGTTCTAGAGATTGTAAGGCATATTCCCTACGGTAATACTGAGACCTATGGCTCTATTGCTCGAAAACTTAACAGTTCTCCCCGTGCTGTTGGGCAGGCTCTTAAGCGTAATCCTTTACCGATAATTATTCCCTGCCATAGAGTTGTAAGAACTGATGGTAGCATTGGCGGATACTCGCTTGGTTTAGAGGCAAAGAAATGGCTTATAGAGCATGAAAAAGCTATCTTATATAAGCTTCGGTAACATAAAATCTAATCATACGATGGGTATTAAAATAATAGGCATTTAGAGCTATGGCATTTTTCATTACCTTTATCCAGATGTCCCTTTTTTCATAAAACATTGGCAATATCTCATTTGCAAGTTTGAAATACAGATCCTCTGCATCAATACGAGAATCAGATGTCTCCTCTAAAGTACCAATAGCCCAACCAGTATAGCCTTCTATCCAGCCTTCTATCCACCAACCATCAAGGACGCTAAAGTTGGGCACTGCGTTGTGGGTAGCCTTCATCCCAGAAGTGCCTGAAGCTTCGTAGGGTTTAAGTGGATTGTTAAGCCATATATCAACCCCACTTACCATCTTCATCGCTAATGCCATATCATAATTGGGTAAATAAACAATTTTCACCCGATCTTTAAGTCTCTCTTTTATTTCAAAAATGCGTCTAATAAGTGCTTTACCACCTTCATCCCTTGGATGAGCTTTCCCTCCATAAATTATCTGCACTCTACCTTCAGCAATATATGCAAGTCTTTCAGGATCTGAAAGGAGAAGATCAGCCCTTTTGTAAGGGGTTGCTCTTCTTGCAAATCCAATGGTAAAAGTGTCATAGCTAAGATTAGCCCCTGTTATTCTATTTACATAGTCAATAAGGGCTTTCTTTGCCTGCATATGGGCATCCCATATTTCTTCAGATGGAATTCTCCATGCTCGCACAAAAATCTCAGGTTCATTTGCCCAACCGGGAAGGTATTTATTGTAAAGATTTTTAAAGGGTTCACATACCCATGTGTAAGGATGAACTCCATTTGTTATTGCATGAATTTCATATCCAGGAAACATTCTTTCTGAGACTTCCTCATGTTTTTTTGACACTCCGTTTATATATTCGCTAAGGTTGAAGCCAAGAAGTGTCATATTTAACATCCCATCCCCAGCAAGCTTTTTTATTAACCACATTGGCACAGGTTCACCAACAACTTTTTGAACTAACTCGTAGGGAAATCTATCATGACCAGCTTCAACCGGAGTATGAGTTGTAAAAACACACAGATTTCTTACTTTTTCCACATCCCATACAAGTTCCTCTGACCATACTTCTTCCAACGGTCTTTTAAATCTATTTAAAAGTTCCAGAGTTAAGAGACTTGAATGTCCTTCATTCATATGATACTTTCTTATATCAAAGCCAAGCTCTTCAAGAATTCGAACACCGCCTATACCAAGAATAATTTCTTGCTTTAGACGATATTCAAGATCACCTCCGTAGAGATAATGGGTTAGTGTTCTATTTTCAGGGCTATTTTCAGGAATATCTGTATCAAGAAAAAGCACAGGAACCTTTCCGCCTGTGGAACTCTCAATTACATAATACCATGCTGTTACATAAACAGGTTTTCCCTCTATAGAAACAGAGATTTTTATATCAATTTTTTTAAGATATTTTTCAATATCCCAGGGATCAGGATGCTCAATCTGCCTACCAAAGGGATCGAGTTCCTGTTTAAAGTAACCCATTCTGTGGATAAGAGTAACTCCTATTAAAGGAATTCTCAAATCTGCTGCAGATTTAAGCGTATCTCCAGCTAAAATTCCAAGACCTCCACTGTAAGTATGCATTTCAGGTATTATTCCAATTTCCATGGAAAAATAAGCAATGCTTGTGTTCTTTACAAAAGATTCTATTTCCATATTCCCACCTCTTTGATTTCTTTGATAAGTGCCTCTATAGACTCTCTACCTTTGCAACCAAGTTCAAGGGAAAATTCGTTCACATAGGTTTTAATATGGGAAATTATAACATTGTCATCGAGCTCTTGTGCATACTTTTTTACAAATGGCATAACCTCCTCGAAATTTTCATATGCATATTGAATGCTATTTTTGATAAGAGTTTCAAGTTTTTCCTTAAGTTTTAAATCCTTTTTGACTACAATACAGCCAAGAGGAATTGGAAGATGGGTTTTTATCTTCCAGAATTCACCAAGGTCAGCGATTAACTTTAATCCATAGGATTCATAGACAAACCGTCCCTCGTGAATCAAAACTCCCATATCGCCCTGTTCAGTCATTAGTTTTTCGATAATTTCATTAAAGGTTACATAATCAAGGATATAGCTTTTTCCCAAAAAATTTTCTTTCCAGTAAAACCACATTAGTGCAGAAGCGGTTGTAAGCCTGCCAGGAAGAATAACCCTTAAGTTTTTGCTATTTTCTATCTTATTTTTATCTTTTGCAACCACTACAGGTCCCATCTCAGAAATAGCTCCACCTGTGTTTAGATATTCGTAGTTCCCTTGTAGATAAAATAGAGCATGGGCTGAAATTTTTGAAATCGGAAGCCTTTTATCCATACAAAGACTGTTCAATTTTTCCACATCTTCAACTAAAAATTTAAATTGAAAACCTTGAAGATCAATTTTTTGATTCATTATTGCATAAAATATGAAAATGTCATTTGGACATGGCGATATTCCGAATTCTAACATACAATAATTTTACAGATATTGAAACATTCATGTAAACTGTGGTATTTTAATAAATTAATATTCATGCTCAAGGAGGATAGATTTGGCAACTAAAAGGTCAACCGTTAAAAAAAGAAGTAAATCTGTACTGAAAAGAATAAGACAAAGCGAGAAAAGAAGACAGAGAAACCAAGCTTGGGAAACAAAGATTAAAACCTCAGTAAAAAAAGTGCAGGAAGCTATTGCAAAAAATGAAAAAGAACTTGTCCAAAACGGATTAAAGGAGGCAGTAAAAATAATCAGCAAAGCTGCATCAAAGGGAATAATTCATAAAAATACAGCTTCACGAAAAATTTCAAGATTGATGAAAAAAGTAAATTTAGCTCTTCAATCTTCATCATCTAACTAATAAAAAAACCCGGTAAGTCTTTTATCATAGTTACCGGGTTTTTTTATTGCCAAAACAATGTTCAAGCGATTCCTAAAATTCCAACCAGAGTAAAAAACACAAAATGCTTGAAATTCAATTTGTTCTGAGCTCCCCTCGAGCTTTCAAATCCTTTGCTTTAAATTTTTCTATCCATCCTTGCACTTATCCCATCCTTCACTAATCTCCTAATTATCCTCCGTCCTCTTTTCCCTCCATCTTCAATCATTACCCCTTCACTCCTAGCAACCCTTTTAGTCATTGCAAACTTTTTTGGTCATCATCTTACCTTTCAGTGATCGCTCCGCTTTTTTGTCATTGCGAGCGCAAGCGAAGCAATCTCTCCACTCGGATGAGTACTTAGAGACTGCCACGGCCACTTCGTAGCCTCGAAGTTACACTTCGTATTCATTGCCTTTTCCTGTCATTGCGAGCACAAGCGAAGCAATCTTCTTACCACCTAAAAACTCATGCCTCTCTCGCTACAATAATAAAATCCCTATACCTTAAATCTTCCAATGGCTGTATTAAGTTCTCCTCCCAATCTCGCTAT
>CAKZQH010000085.1 GCA_937139565.1 uncultured Nitrospiraceae bacterium
ATTCATCTTTTGATTCAAGTTATACGGGTAAAGATTTTTGATATTAGTAAACAAAGAAAGAGAGAAATTGGCTTTAAGAAGAGTAAAAGACTTTAGACTACATTAGGTGGGAAAGGAAAATATGAGTTCTGAAATATTTAGTTTTTTTAAATAAAATATGCCCTAAATTGATGAAGTCGGGTTATACTTATTTTTGGATCTCAAAAAAGGGGATTTCTCTTACTGTGGTATAATATTTAAGTTATGAAAAGTTTTTTGTTAGACTATCTTATCTGTCCTGCTTGTTTACCTAAGGAATTACCTCTTATACTCCAAGCCTTTGAAATTCATGGAGATGATGTTTTAATTGGAGTAATAAAATGTGCCTATTGTGGAGCTTCCTATCGAATTGAAGAGGGTATTGCCATATTACATCCTGATCCAAACTGGACTCCTTCTTCTAATAAATACGAAACTCCAAAGGTCGTATCCTCTTATCTTTGGAGCCATTACGGAGACGGGCTTAATGATTCTGAATGGATTGATGCCTATAGGGGTTGGGTAAATTTGATTGAAGACTGCGAAGGTCCATCTCTTGATATTGGTTGTGCTACTGGAAGATTTACCTTTGAAATGACAGCTAAAAGTAGTTTTTCTGTGGGGATTGATTTATCTTTCAGTTTTATAAGGACTTCGAGGCGATTAATGCAAGAGCGTAGTGTTACGTTTGAACTAATAGAAGAAGGCGAGATTACCACTCCTGTTGAGATAATTCTTCCAAATCATTTAAAAACTGAAAATTTAGAGTTTGTTGTTGCAGATGCTATGAGACTTCCTTTGAGGCGAGAACTTTTTGAATGTGTGGCTTCCCTAAATATTATTGACAAGTTACCAAATCCTCTTTTGCACCTTGAAGAAATGAGCCGTGTTGCTAAAAGCACTAAAGCCCAGTTTCTCCTTTCTGATCCTTACTCTTGGTCTGAGGAGGTTACTGATTCAAACAATTGGCTTGGTGGTAAGAAACAAGGAGAATTTCGTGGATTTGGAGAGGATAATGTGGCTAAGCTCATCGAGGGATGGGGAAATAAAATCTCTCCCACATGGAAAATTACTCATAAAGGGATTCAATTATGGAAGATAAGAAATCACAGGAATCACTATGAGTTTATAAAAAGTCGTTACTTACGAGCGTTTCGATGAAGAAAATAACTGTTTGTAGGCTTTGTTCTGCCTGTTGCCCCATAGAAGTAGAGGTTTCAGAGGGTGTTTTAATTGGTGCAAGAAGAATCACAGCCTTCGAGAGAGTTATCACCTGTCCTAAACTTCAAAATGCAAAGAGTATTGTTTATTCAAAAGAACGCATTCTTAAACCTCTCCTTAGAGACTCACTTAAAGAGGACTTTAAAGAGGTCTCTTGGCAAGAGGCGCTTAACTTTATAGCAGAAAAAACACAAAGCATAGTGGAAAAAAATGGTCCTCAGTCAGTCGCACTTCTTAGAGGCATGGCAGCAGATTGGGGAACTCCATGGGATTATGCAGTGAGATTAATGAGTGCTCTTGGTTCTCCCAATGCCCTGGGAAATGGCTCAGTGTGCTTTGTTGCAAGAGAAATGGCTCATACATATACCTATGGAGCAATGACAATTCCTCAAGTTAAGGACTCTAAGTGCATAGTTATTTGGGGCAAAAACGACAGAAACACAGCACCTACAATGGCTGAGGGAATCATTTACGCAAAAGATAAGGGTGCTAAATTAATAGTGATTGATCCTGTAAAAACCTTTTTCGCTGATATGGCTGATATATGGTTAAGAGTAAAGCCAGGACATGATGGAATTCTTGCAATGGCTATGATAAAGGTGATTTTAGAGGAAGGGCTCTTTGATAGAGAATTTGTATTCAAGTGGTGCCTTGGATTGGACAAATTGGAGAGTGTCATATCAAAACTAAATTTAGAGGATGCCTCATTAAAAACAGGGGTGCCATTAGATTTGATTCAAAAGACAGCAAGAGAATACGCTACTAGCAAACCAGCCTGTATTATCGATGGAAATGGTTTAGATATGCAACTTGATGTTTTTAACACAACCCGTTGTGTTTCTATTTTGAGAGCTTTGACTGGAAATATTGACATTGTAGGAGGAGACTTTCTTCCCCAGCCAATTCCTCTAAGAAATATCCAACTTAAGGATAAGGTATCTAATGTGCCTTCTGTCATGCAAAATTATCCTCTCTTTGAAAGATTTCATCCTACCTGGGGACTACATGGGCAGTCATCATTGATTGACTCAATTATCGATGAGAAACCCTATCCTGTGAAAATGCTTTTTGTGCAATCGGGAAATCCGGTGGTAACTATGATGGACTCTAATAGAGTAAAAAAAGCCTTTCAGAAACTTGACTGTGTTGTGATGATAGATCCCTTTATGAATAAAACATCCCATTTCGCAAATGTAATTCTTCCAGCTTGTACTTGCTTTGAGAAAACCCAGATTAACAGAGCATACATCAGACATTGCTTTATTATGCTTCAACATAAGGTAATAGAACCCCTCGGTGAAAGCAAATCGGACATTGAGATAGTCTTTGAAATCGCCCGTGCACTTGGGCTTAATGATTATTTTCCCTGGAACAGTGTTGAAGAGGCTTTAGATTATCAATTAGAGCCTACTGGTCTAACAATAGATGCTCTAAAGGAAAATCCGTCTGGTATTTGGTATGAAAGACCGAAAGAGAGAAAATTCATAGAAAAAGGCTTTAAAACACCCTCACAGAAGGTTGAAATATTCTCTGAGAGGCTATCTCAGGCAGGATATGACCCTGTGCCTTACTCAAGTGGTTTTCCTCAAAATCTAATTGGATTTGCTAAAGAGAACTTATCCTTTATTGGAATAAGTGGTGAAAGAGTCACTCCTTATACTCACACCCAGTTTAGAAGAATTGAAGAACTTAGAAAGCTTGACAGAGAGCCATATGTAGATATAAATTTCGAGGATGCAGCGAGATTAGAGATAAAAAGGGAAGACCTTGTAAGAGTTTCTACACCAAAAGGATCCATTGAAATGAAAGCAAGACTGACAGATCTCATACCTTCAGGAGTGATAAGAATTGCCTGGGGTTGGGGAGAGGAAAGTGAGCTCTGGAACCTAAATGCAATTACCGATGACCTTGAGCGTGACCCTGTTACCTGTACTCCTCCTGGACGAAGTTTCTGCTGTAGTGTTGAAAAAGTAGATAAGTAGTGTTGCTAAAATTTTGTAAGAAGGAGTTTTAAACTCATGGGGCTTCTTCATAAATTGAGTCCACTTTTTAAAAAAAGAAAGGTCGTAGCGCTTATTATTTTTCTCTTATTAATTGGGGTAATCGCAGGTGTTTTTTATATCAGAAACAAGAAAGATTTGAATTTACTTGCTGTCGAAAAGAAGAAAATAGTTCGTTCCATTTATGCCTCCGGATACATTGATTCATCGGATAGTGTATCAATAAAAACTCAGGTTTCAGGATATATAAAGCGAATATATGTAAAAGAAAACGATTCTGTTAGCCCTCGCCAGATTTTGGCAGAGCTTGATCGAGATGTGGTAGAGGAGAACTTAAAGGAGGTTTCAGCACAGATTAAAATCTTTACAGAGAGGCTAAAACCAGAGTCTCAATTTAGAAGAGAGAATGAAAGGCTTATTGCAATTAAAAAAGAGGAGATGGAAAATTTAAAAAACATATACGAAAGAAGAAAGAAACTTTATGAGGAAGAATTAGTGTCAAGAGAACACATGGATGATATCAAGAAAAAATACGAGATTTCTAAGCTTGATTACGAAAGGCAGATTAGTAGCTATACTGATTCTATAACCACAATGCAGTTAAATCTAAAATCCTTAAAGGCTAGAGAGAGTTCACTAAGAGCAGAACTGGATAAATACTTTATAAAATCTCCAATCGGTGGCAAGGTTTTAAGAAAATTTGTTAACGAAGGAGAATATGTAAATCCACTTTCTAATAATTTGTTATTTACCGTAGGAAACATGAAAAACATAGAAACAGTTTTGTTAGTTGATGAGGAGTATGGACCTTATATAAAAAATAATATGAAAGTTCTCATCTCCCTCGATTCCTATCCAAATGAGGTTTTTACTGGATTTATAAAGTCAATAGAGGCTCAGTCAGACCGATCCCAGAGAACACTCAAAGTAAAGGCAGATGTGGACTATAAGGATAAAACTGTTATTTTCAATATGACTGTGGAAGGCAATATAATTTTAGATGAAATAGAGGGAATTTTTGTTCCTGTCACAGCCTATAAAGACGGTTATGTAGAGGTTTTTAGTAAGGGGAAGGTGGAAAAAAGGCAAGTAAAGATTGATAATTTTAGAGTAAATGGTCAATATAGGGTATTGGAGGGGCTGAAGGAAGGAGAAAGAATAATAGTTCCATGAATAGCCATATTTTTTTCATTATCTTAAAATTCCTGCTTGTCCGTAAAAGACAGACCTTAGTTTCCATAATGGGTGTTTCCATAGGAGTGGCTGCTTTTGTGGTTATGGCATCACTTATGAATGGTTTCCAGAAACATTTTATTCAACAAGCAATTGATCTTAATGCACACATAACGGTAAAGGTAAAGCCAGTAGAGGAGGCACAAAAAATCTTAGAAAAATATTATGGAAAAGGTGCGGAATATGAAATCTTAGGATCAAAACCCAAAGAGGAACTTGATAAAATTGTTGACTATCGATACATTCTTGAACGGTACTCAAAAGAGCAATCAGTTCTTGGAATTTCTCCTCATCTTACAGGCCAGGCCATAATAAAATATGGCATAATTGAGAAGCCTGCAACAATGGTAGGCATTGAACCTGCTCTTGAAAGAAGGGCATCAGTTATTGATAAGTTCATAGTCAACAAAAAACTTGATACCCTTGTTTCAGATAGAAATTCGATAATTATAGGAAAGCTTCTTGCTAAAGATCTGGGAATTCACGAAATAGGAAGAAAGGTTCTTATTACAGCTCCAAATGGTAATACAAGAGTTTTCAAAGTAGTTGATTTTTTCGATTCAGGAATAACTTCCCTTGATCAGACCAGAGTTTATATAAATTTAAGGACCCTTCAGAGCCTTCTTGATAAGCCAGATCAGATTAACGAGATAATTTTAAAGCTCAAAGATGTAAATTTAGCTGAAAAACTATCGAAACAAATCACTCTTGAAACAGGATACTACGCTGAAAGCTGGCAGCGAGCCTATAGAAATTTTCTTCAGCTGTTTAAAATCCAAAACTATATTACATACATGATTGTCTTTGCTATCCTGATAGTTTCAGCTTTTGGGATATTTAATATAATTATGATGACAGTTATGGATAAAAGAAAGGACATATCAATTCTTAAAGCAATGGGATTTGAAAGCATTGATATCATAAGAATTTTCACATATCAAGGAGTTTTTATTGGTTTTTTGGGTGCAATTTTTGGATTACTTATTGGTTATTTAATTCAAAACTGGTTGGCATCTATAAATATTGATGTAGAAGGAATCGTAAGAACCAAAGGTTTTGTTCTTGATAGAAGTCCTGTTTACTATTTTTATGGAGTAATTTTTGCATTCCTTTTTTCATTTATTGCTTCCTTTTATCCATCTTATAGAGCAGCCAAACTTAATCCTGTGGATATTTTCAGGAGCGGTGCTTGAGCTGTATTGTTAAGGTAGAAAATATAAAAAAGAGGATAGGGGTTGAAGAAATACTGAAAGGTATTTCCCTTGAAATTAGAGGAGGAGAATTCACTTGTATAGTTGGTCCATCTGGCTCAGGTAAAAGTACTTTGCTTTATATTTTAGGACTTCTTGACATTCCAACTGAGGGAAAGGTGTTCATTTGTGAATCTCCCATTGATTTTAAAGATGAAAAATTTCTTTCACGGATAAGAAATGAGAAGTTTGGTTTTATCTTTCAGTTTCATTATCTTCTGCCTGAGTTCACTGCTCAGGAAAATGTTATGATTCCCATGCTTAAAAAGGGAGTTCAAATAGAAAAAGCAAAGGAACGTGCAATTTTTCTTCTTGATAGCCTTGGACTCCGTTTAAAGGCATCAAAAAGGATTTATCAACTATCTGGTGGTGAGCAGCAAAGAGTTGCAATTGCTCGGGCACTTGCGAATGATCCAGAGCTTATAATTGCAGATGAACCAACAGGTAATCTTGATTCTAAGAATACTGAGAATGTTATGACGATATTTAAACAATTAAACCAAGAAGGTAAAACCATATTAATGGTTACCCATGATTTAGAGCTTACCCGTTATGCAACAGGATTAATAAAAATAAGAGATGGTCTGCTCGACAAGGTATAAGGGATTTCTTAATTTAAAGGCAGAAATTGTTCTCTCTACAAGAATCCAAATAGGGCTAAGTCTTTGTAAACCCAACTTCATCACAAGAAACTTAAAAACCACTGTAAATCAATGAGTTATCATCTACAAATTATTCTACATACTCTCTAAACTATTTTTAAACCATCTGATTTTCCTCTAACTGTCTATATTTTCCTCCTCCATTGTTATCTCATTTGCGAATCTGATCATCTCTCTTCGTTCCCTCTATTCTCGCAATTAGAACCTCTCGCCCTCTTCTGTCATTGCGAGCCCCCTCTTCTGTCATTGCGAGGATTTTCTCTTGTTGTCAATGCGAGGCTTTTCTTTTGTTGTCATTGCGAGCGAAGCGAAGCAATCTCGTCGTTCCTGCTACTTGGACGAAATGAGATTCCTCACTTCGTTCGGAATGACGGTGGAGGAGGAGTCATTGCGAGCGAAGCGAAGGGATCTCGCCGTTGCCTCTTCGTAGGCTTTACTTAGAGACTGCTTCGGGACATCGAGTCCCTCGCAGTGACAGCAAGAGACTGCCACGGCCAGTTCGTGGCCTCGCAGAGACACCCTCTCCGTCATTGCGAGCGAAGCGAAGGGATCTCGCCGTTGCCTCTTTGTAGAATTTACTTAGAGACTGCTTCGGGGCATCGAGCCCCTCGCAGTGACAGAAAGAGACTGCCACGGCCAGTTCGTGGCCTTGCAGTGACACCCTCTCCGTCATTGCGAGCGAAGAGAAGGGATCTCGTCGTTCCTGCTACTTGCAGTCTCTAAGGAGATTTTTGGTTCGCTCGGAACGAGGGCAAAGGAAATATGACCTCGAGATTCTCAATGTTTTGAAGATTATATAAGTGAGGGCATTAATATAGTTAATGAGAGAGTAGCAGAGATTTTTTCTTACTTGCTAAGGCTTAAAGTTGGAGAGACAGTTGAGGAGACCTTATCAAAGGTTTGATAGTTATAATAAGGATTAAAGAAACGCCGCCAATGATGGGAGAATTTTTTCGTTAATAAGAATCAGAAATGGATTGAGATGGATTTTTAGTTTGTTGACTATAAAATCAAGTTATAAAAAATCTCATAATTTAAGATTCTCATCTTTCCTTACTTTATATATCTAATAATTATCAAAACATATTCAGAGAAATATAAGTTATGCCATAAAGAGTGTTTGCTTAATGGATATTTATTTTAGGATATCAGGCTCATGTTAAAATAAATAGAAAGGAAATTAACTATAAAATATAAGGTAAATGGATTATTCTGAGACAGAAAGTTTAAAGATTTCATTTTCTTTAGAAGACCAAAAGACTAAACTTACAAATCTAATCAAAACAAATAAAGAAATTTACAACCTTTCTATTACCTCCCTGGCGATTGCTCTTAACTTTTTAGAAGAGGACTTTATTGTTTTCGAAGAAGATGAAGAAAGAGCATATAAACTTTATAGTGGAGTAAAAATTTTTTCAGAGTTTTTTAATTTGCCTTTAAATGTGATTTATCTTCCCATTGAGGGAAGCGATAGGTTATCTTCGATTTTTAAAATAATTCGAACCAATAACAAAAAGATTATTACTACCCTCTCAGCTTCAAAAATAGATCCTAATATTGAGTCTCTGTGTATATTTCTTAAGAAAGGCGAAAGCATAGAGAGAGAAATTTTAAGGAGAAAGCTAATTGAAGGTGGATATAGGCAGGTTGAGATTGTTATGCAGGAGGGAGAGTTTTCTCATCATGGTTGGGTTTTCGATATTTGGAATATTGGTGAGGAATACCCTCTAAGAGTGGAGTTTTTTGGAGATGAAATTGAGGAAATTAAGTTTTTTTATCCAGACAATCAGCGTTCCTTTAAAAGTAAGGAGGAAATATGGATTATTTCAGCCTTAGAGAGAGAAAAAACAACCTTAATCCATGAACTTTTTGATTTTGATAGAATAATTACTACCGATAGTATTCAATTCAATGACGAGGAGAAAATTTGTAAAATTTCCCATCTACCTATTAAATTCTCACCAGCTGCTGTAGATGCTGGTGATCGAGTTTTTTCAGGTCTTGGTATTCTTCCCGCTGAAAGACAGTCTCTATCAATGTTTCCAAGAAATCTCAAGTCTCTCGGAGTAAATATAATTTTTTCTCTCACTTCAAAAGGAAAGGCAGAGATAATTAGAGAGATTCTTTTTAATCACGACATTATAGCGCCCTTAATTAATAAGGTTGATGTAAGTAATTATGCTGGTAGATATCTAATAACCCTTTCAGAGCTTCAAGAAGGATTATATAGAGATAATTTAATGATTATTACAGAGGCCGAACTTTTTTCTGAACGCCCTATTAAAAAGAAAAAAACCGCAATAGGAAAAATCCCATCTGATGGACTTGAAATACAAGAGGGTGATTTTATTGTTCACAAGGATCATGGAATAGGAATTTTTCGTGGCATTAAGAGACAGAGATATGAGGATACAGAGGAGGATGTTTTAGTTCTTGAATATAAAGATGGCGATTTTGTTTATGTTCCTACATGGAGTATTGAAAAAATCCATCGATATTCAGCAAGGGAAGGATTTATCCCTGTAATTGATAAGCTTGGAAGTAATAGATGGCAAAAAACAAAGGAAAGAGAAAGGAAAAAAATACATGATATTGCCGATAGATTACTTAAAATATATGCACAAAGGAAAACAGACAGAGGCTTTTTATACAGTGAAGATACAGAAATTCATAAAAATTTCGATGATTTTTTCCCTTATGAAGAAACAGAGGATCAGGAAAAAGCCATAGAGGAAATACTTAAAAGAATGAGACAACCTCTTCCAATGGAGGTTTTATTATGTGGGGATGCAGGCTACGGTAAAACAGAAGTTGCAATGAGAGCAGCCTTTAGAGCAGTCTATGATGGAAAACAAGTGGCATTACTTGCACCTACCACTTTGCTTTGTGAACAACATTATAGGACTTTCAAAAGGCGATTTGAAGCTTTTCCAGTGACAGTAGAATATTTGAGCAGATTTAGGAGTATTAAAGAGATAAAAAAAATCATTGAGGACACAAAGAATGGCAAAGTAGATATTCTTATTGGAACTCACATGCTTGTTTTAAAAGATTTAGAATTTGCCGACCTTGGACTTTTAATTATTGATGAAGAACAGAAGTTTGGAGTAGTTCAAAAAGAGAAAATTAAGGAGAAATACCCAAAAGTTGACCTCCTAACAATAACAGCTACTCCTATTCCAAGAACCCTTCAAATTGGTTTGAGTGGACTTTGGGATATATTTGTAATTCAAACACCTCCAAGAGAGAGGTTGGCTGTTAGAACATTTATAGTTCAAGAAAACGAAGAGGTAATAAAAGAGGCAATTGAAAGAGAGATTTCGAGAAACGGTCAGGTTTATTATTTGCATAATAGAATAAGCGATATCGAGTTTATCTACTCAAAGCTTCAAAGGTTAGTGCCAAATGCTCGCATTGCTGTAGCCCATGGAAAAACTAAGGAGAGGGAACTTGATAGAATAATGATAGATTTTTTAGAGGAAAGAATTGATATTTTACTTTGTACTTCTATTATTGCAGCAGGAATTGACATTCCAAATGTTAACACAATTATTATCGATGATGCCCATAATTTTGGTTTAAGTGATTTATATCAGATTCGTGGGAGAGTAGGTCGCTCTACAAGGCAAGCTTATGCCTATCTCATTGTGCCTCCAGAGGATACTCTTTCAGAGAGTGCAAAGAAAAGAATAAAGGCTATTCAAGAGATGAGTTATCTTGGTGCTGGATTTCATATAGCCCTTAGAGATCTTGAAATAAGAGGAGCGGGAGAACTCCTTGGTATTGAACAATCGGGAGTAAATAGGCTTGGATTTGATCTTTATATGGAAATGCTCAATGAAGCAGTGAAAGAGATGAAGGGAGAAGATATTTCTGAGAAAAAATTACCTGAGGTTAAACTTTCAATTGCAGCATATATTCCAGAAGATTACATAGAAGAGACATCTATGAGATTAAGAATTTATAGAAAATTAAGCCAAATATTCGAAATATCGGAGATTGATAAACTTTACGAGGAGATTTATGACAGATTCGGAAAACTTCCGCAGGAAGTGGAGAATCTATTTAAGGTAGCTCAGTTAAGGATTCTTGCTTCTAACTTGAATATATCAGAGATTTATCAAAAAAAGAGAGGCTTTAAATTTTTAATTCAAAAAAGCCTTGAGGAGAAAATGGTTAAAGAGTTGATAGAGTATTTGACTAAATTCAGACAAAAGGGTATTATTCGGGATTTAAAATTTAGTCCTAATGGTTTTGAAATCGGGATTCGTGAACTTGATGATTTGATTTTATTTTTTAAAAGGTTAATTTCAAAAATCTCGGAAAAAAAATGATATACTATAAAACGATGGGAAAGAAATTATTAATATTGCTCATGTTATTTTTTCTCTCAGCCTGTGTTTCTGAGGAGAGGCTGAGGCAGGTGAACGAGTCTGATTTTCATAAAGAAATTGGTTTTGCCTATTACATAGAAAAGAATTATCAGCTTGCCTATTCCTCATTTCACAAGGCTTTGCAGATAGACCCGAATAATAAAGATGCTCTTCACGGATTAGCGCTTGTGCATATGGAATTTCAAGAATTTGAAATGGCAAGAGATCTATTCTTGAGGACTATTGGTCTGGATCCAGGTTATGCAGATGCATGGTTTAATCTTGGGATATGTTATCAAAAGCTTAATTCCCATAAAGAAGCTATTGATGCATTCACAAAGGCTTTAGCTAATCCCCTTTTTACTACTCAGGATAAAGCATACTTTGGTCAGGGAATATCCTATTACAGACTTGGCAAATATGAGGAAGCTAAAAATTCTTTAGAGAAAGCTATTAATAGAAATGTGTTAATGTTTTCCGCTCATCTTTATCTATCATTGAGTTATCAAAAATTAGGAATGTATTCAGAGGCTTCAAGAATCCTTAAAAGCGCTTTAAAGATAGATCAAAAATACAAAGGTGATACAAATAAATTTAAAAAGGATTTAATGGATACCCTCAAAATAGAAGATGGTACCATGCCAAAAGAAGATATTCTTGACCTTCTTGAAATTTTAAAATATTAAAAAATGGCAAAAGGAAAAATAGTTAAAGCTGCCGGAGCCATTTCTTTAGCAACCACCTTAAGTAGAATCTTGGGATATGTAAAAGACATGGTTCTTGCTAAATTTTTTGGGGCTACGGGAGTAAGTGATGTTTTCTTTGTTTCTTTTAGAATCCCTAATCTTTTGAGAGAACTTTTTGCTGAAGGTTCCATGTCTTCTGCAGTAGTGCCTGTATTAAAGGAGTCACAGATAAAAAATGGAGAGGAAGAAACAAAGAAGATTGTTAAGAGTCTTTTTACTTTCATATTCCTGGTAGTAGGTTTTATAACCCTTTTAGGCATTGTATTTAGTCCCATTATTGTAAAATTAATAGCCCCAGGATTTACTGAAAATCCTGATAAATTCGAACTTACGGTGCTTCTTACGAGAATAATGTTTCCTTTTTTACTTTTTATAAGTTTCGCAGCTCTAACCATGGGAACTCTCAACACAAATGGAATTTTTTTTACTCCTGCATTAGCTCCATGTTTTCTAAATATTGCAATTATTTTTTCTGTTATATTTATAAGCAGTTATTTTTTTAATCCAATTGTGTCAGTAGCAGTTGGTGTAACCTTTGGTGGGCTTTTGCAATGGCTTGTGCAGGTTCCTCGTTTTTATAAGATTGGTTTTAGTTTTGGATTTTCACCGTTTCATCCTGCATTAAAAAAAATCCTTTTTCTCATAATTCCTACAACTGTAGCTATGGCAGTGAACCAGATAAACATATTTGTAAGTACCATAATTGCAAGCTTTCTTCCCGAAGGAAGTGTAACCTATCTTTATTATTCAATGAGACTTATTCAGCTTCCTATTGGAGTATTTGGAGTGGCTGTAGGCACTGCTGTGCTTCCAACTCTTTCCCAGCATTTTGCAGAGGGAAACAGGTATGGGCTTGCCCAGGATTTTAGTTTTGCCTTAAGATTCCTTTTTTTTCTGACAATACCTTGCATTTTTGGACTGATAATGTTAAGTGAGCCTATTGTAAATACCCTATTTCAAAGAGGTGCTTTTGACCTTATTGCAACAAAAAATACTGCCATGGCTTTGCTTTTCTACAGTATCGGAATTTTGGGAACTGTTGGTTCAAGAACCATAACAGCTACTTTTTATTCTCTCCAAGATACAAAAACTCCGGTTATATGTGCCATTTCAGGAATGTTTATAAATATTTTTGCCTCTTTTATGCTCATGCATTCAATGAAACACAATGGATTAGCGCTTGCTTATTCTCTTAGTGCTACTGTCCAGTTTTTTATGCTTTCATTTTTTATACAAAGGAAAATTCCAGAGTTTTCTTTTACTTTAATTTTCCCATCTTTTTTTAAGAGCACTATTTCAGCTTTAATAAGCGTTGGAATAGGAAAATTAATATGTGACAGTAAGGCTTACTTATGGATAAGCAGTGGTGATGCTTTTTTAAAATTTATTTGGCTTGGAGGGACGATAGGTTTGTCCGCTTTTCTTTATTTTTTTATATGCTATTTGATGAAACATGAAGAACTTGGTTATATTTTAAGAAAAGTGAGGAGGAAAAGATGAAAATAAAGAAATTCGAAGTAGGTCCCCTTTTTGTGAACTGTTATATTGTTTTTGACGAAGATACAAAAAAAGCATTTATAATTGATCCTGGTGATGAGCCTGATTTAATCTTAGATTTTGTTAAAGAAGAAGACTTAACCGTTGAATATATAATTTGTACGCATGGACATTTTGATCACATTGGAGCTGTGAGAGAAGTTAAGGATTACACCGGTGCTAAAGTTATATTACACAAAGGAGACCTTGATGTTTACAGGAATTCTCCTGCTATTGCCTTGGAGTTTTTTGGAATAGAAATAGATTCCCAGCCTGAACCAGACAAGTTGATTGAGCATGAAGAGGTTTTAAAAATAATAGATAGAGATGTTAAATTTATTCACACTCCTGGACATTCACCTGGTAGTTTTTCTATATATGTTGAAGGGTTACTTTTTACTGGGGATACTCTTTTTGCAGGCTCAGTGGGCAGAACAGACCTTTTTGGTGGAAGTATGGAGGAATTACTGAAATCATTAAAGAAAATTGCATCATTACCTGAGGACACAGAGGTTTTACCTGGCCATGGTCCAAAGACTAAGATTGGAATAGAGATAAAATCTAATCCTTTTTATCATGAAGTTTTTTAAATTATTTAGTTTATTTTTATTAATTCTTTTTTTCCTCTCCTGTAGTAAAACGACTGAAGAAGTATCCAATCGTTTACAAAGTGAGGAACCTAAAGGAGAGCCTTTGGTTATTGGTGTGCTGCCTGATGAATCTCCCCGGATAATTTATGAAAAACTCTATCCCCTTAAAAAATTTATTTCTGACAAATTGAAAAAACCGGTTCTTATCGAGATAGCCAAGAATTTTAAAGATTTAGAAAATAAAATTAAAGAGGGAAAAATTCATCTTCTTATTATAGATCCAACCATATATTGTGAACTTAAATGGACGATGGAAAATAAGATATTTCCTATTTTGAAACCAGAAGGGGGAACAGCTGAGACAAGAAGTGTATTTGTAACTAAAGAAGGAAAAAACATTGAAAAGATTTTTGATTCATTGGGCAAAAGACTTGCTTTAGGAGATGAAAAATCTTCCTTTAGTTATCTTATTCCTATTTCAATGTTAAGAGATGTAGATATATCCCTTAAAGATTTTAAATCTGTTGATTTGCTCGAGAAGGAGCAAAGAATAGCTCTTTCCATATTAATCGGAGATCACGATATTGGAGCTATGAGTGAAATAACAGCCAATAAATATGTCAGTAATGGTTTGAAAGTCATAAGATATTCAGAGCCTACACCACGATTCTTGATTGCTCATACTCAAATTATGAACAAGGAGGATATTGAAAAAATTAAAATAAGTCTTACTACTCAAAAAGATGAATCGGTTTATAAGTCTTTAGGAGTGTCTAATTTTTTAATTGCAGAAGACAGGGATTTTGATTATGTAAGGGTGCTTATTAGAAACTTAAGCGGGAGAGATTACATTAAATATGGGGAAAACACAATAAAAGTTGCTATTTTGCCGCTTTATAGTCCAATTACAATATACAAAAGATACGATCCTCTTATGAGATATCTATCAGAGAAAACAGGTTACGAATTTAAGTTAGTAATTCCAAAAAATTTTGAAGAATTTATAGAGATTGTTTCTAAGGGCAAGGTCCATTTTTCCTATCAGAATCCTTATGTTTTTTCAATTGTCTCTAAAAAATATCCAATAAAACCAATTGTTGTAACTATTGGAGAAGACTGCACAACAGAGGAAGGCATATGTGGGAATGAAAAGTTTAGAGGAATAATAATTACAAGAAAGGATAGTAAAATCAATAAGTTGGAAGATCTTATAGGGAAAAAAATAATGATTGTGTCTCCAACTTCAGCTGGTGGTTATTTATCTCAGAAGCTTTACTTAGAAAAAAAAGGTTTTAATCTTCATAGAGATTTTAAATTCATTGATGCAAAAAGACAGGAAAAAGTCATAATCGGAGTTTATAAAGGAGAAGCTGATGCTGGATTTATAAGAGAGGCAGCTCTAAGTGTTTGGTCTGATGAGGTAGACATATCGAAGTTAAAAATTCTCGCATATGGAGAATATCTTCCCAATTGGCCCTTTGCTGTTGTTGATAATAGAAACCTTGAATTAACTCAAAAAGTTAAAAAACTAATTTCTGAACTTGATGATAAGAACATTCTCAAGAAAGCTAAGGTGAAAGGCTTTAAAGAGGCAACAGATGAAGATATGGTGTTACTTAAAAAACTCGGTAATTAAATCTATTTTAAAAAGTATTCAAAAATTAAGCATAGGCTGGAAAATATTTTTTTCCTTTCTTGCTCTTTTTCTTGTTATAATGCTCTCTATTAATATCCTCATACTTAACTATCAAAAGAAGTCTTTAAGAAGTCAGATACATAGCAATATATCAATTTTACTGGATAATCTATCTAAGGATTTAATAGATCACATTATTTTTTTCGATCCTTTAGCAATTGATGAGAAATTATCCTTATCTATGAATAGTCCAGGAATGGAATACATTTTATTAGCTGATAAAAAAGGGAAGATTGTTGGTCATAGCAACAAAAACATGCTTGGAAGCTTTATTGAGTTGGACTATAGAAAATGGCAATTTGTTGATGAGAATGAAATTCTTCATATTAATATCCCTATTATTTCTGGAGATAGTTATTTTGGAATTTTAAGAGCTGGTATTTCTGAAAACAAGATTAACTCTTATATTGACCAAGCAACTAAGAATCTTAAAAACTACATCTATATATTAAGCTCCCTTTCTTTGCTTTTAACGGTAGTTTTGTCATTTATGCTATCAAAAACTCTTACTAAACCGTTACAAAAGCTGAAAGATAAAATGTCGAGTATTCAAACAGATAAGCTTGAACTTTGTGAAAATCCAACTAATGTCCTATGTAAAGATGTTTTTAATTGTGATAAAACTGATTGTCCTGCCTATGGGAGAGAAAGATGCTGGTTTATTAGTGAAGCTAAGGAGAATTGTAAAAAATGTCACAACACAGACTGCAAAGACTGCTATGTATATAAAATCTCCTGCGGTGACGAAATAGGATATTTAATAGAGACTTTCAACGAAATGATTGTAAAATTAAAGGAATCCTTCGAAGAGCTTGAGAAAACAACAAGGGAAAAATTAAGGTTAGAAAAGTCCTCTGCAATGGCAGAAATGGCAATGACCGTTGCCCATGAAATAAAAAATCCTCTTAATGCTATTAAAGCTTCTACTGCCTATTTGAAATCTAACTTTGAGGGAGAGGTTATTAAGGAGTTTTTATCTATAATTGACAGAGAAACGGAAAGATTAAATGAACTTATCACCAGTTTTTTATCCTATGCAAGACCTGTTCCTTTAAAATATGAAAAGGGAGATGTAAATTATCTTTTAAAGGATGTTATTAAACTGATAGAGGCTGAAGTTAAAGATGAAAAGAAGTATCTTTATACTGATTTTGACTCTTCTATTCCTGAGTTTTACTTTGACCACCACCAGCTAAAACAGGCAGTGCTTAATCTTCTCGTTAATGCTATCGATGCTACGGAAGAGGGAGATACAATTTGGTTAAAAACGGAAAAAACTAATGGTAATTTGAGAATTATAGTAAAAGATACAGGAGTTGGAATTCCAGAGGAGTTAAAGGAAAAGATATTTGAGCCCTTTTTTACAACTAAAACTACAGGTTCAGGACTTGGTCTTGCCTGTGTAGAGAGAATTATAAAGGATCATGAAGGCACCATTAAAATGACAAGCTCAATAAATAGTGGAACCGAATTTGTTATTGAAATACCAATTAAGGAGAACTAATTATGCCCAACATTCTTTACATAGACGATGAAATAAGTGCTTTAAAGGCAATATCTGCTATTCTTAGAAAACAAGGTTACAATGTTTACGTTGCAAAGAGTGCCGAAGAGGGAATTTCTATTCTTAAAAACACTCAATTTGAACTGCTACTGCTTGACTACCGATTACCCAAGATGGATGGTATAGATGTTTTAAGATGGCTTAAACTAAGTGAAATAAAAATTCCCACTATAATGCTCACTGCTTATGGAACAATAGAAAAAGCTGTTGAAGCAATGAAACTTGGTGCTTATCACTATTTAATTAAACCTGTGGATACAGAACTTCTTCTCAACTTAATTAAGGAAGCCATTGAAAAGACTCAAGGTCTTAAGTCCTTAATTACCGATGAATCACCTTTTCCTGAAATTATAGGAAAAAGTAATGCAATGAAAGAAGTATTTCACATAATGCAGATGGTAGTAAAAAGTAATGCAAATGTGTTGATTACAGGAGAATCAGGTACTGGAAAAGAGCTTGTAGCAAGAGCAATCCATAAGAATTCTCTAAGAAAATCAAAACCTTTTGTAGTCGTTGACTGTACCACAATACCAGAAAATCTTCTTGAAAGCGAATTATTTGGTCACGAAAAAGGAGCATTTACAGGCGCAACTGAGAGAAAAACTGGTCTTATAGAACTTGCTAATGAAGGCACTGTTTTTCTTGATGAAATTGGTGAATTGCCGATGGTTTTACAAAAGAAACTTCTTAGATTTTTACAGGAGAAAGAGATTTTAAGAATAGGAAGCACGAAAAGAATAAAGGTAGATGTGAGAGTAATTTCAGCGACCAATAGGAATCTTGAAACGGCAATAAAAGAGGGCGCATTTAGGGAAGACCTTTACTGGAGATTAAACGTAGTAAGAGTAATTCTCCCGCCTCTTAGAGAGAGAAAAGAGGACATACCCCTCTTGGTCAGGCATTTTTTAGATAAATATTCGAGAGAAAACAATAAACCAATTCCTCAACTTGAACCAGAGGTGATGGAAGCTCTTGTAGGTTATGATTGGCCAGGTAATATCAGAGAACTTGCAAATGTTATTGAAAGAGCTGTGGTTCTTTCTCCATCAGGTGTGATTTCAATGAAACATCTTCCAAAAAGAATTCAGGAAAAAAGTGGGTGGACATTTTCAAATGAAAACTCCTTTAATCTTCTTGAAGTAGAAAAATCCTTAATACTTAGAGCTTTAAATTCTACAGGCTGGAATCAAACAAGAGCTGCTGAGATGTTAGGTATTTCGAGAAAACAGCTGAGAACAAAGATGAAAAATCATGGACTTCTATCTCAGTTAGAGGAGGATTAAAGCTATCTGTAAATTCTATCAAGAATATTTTTCCCACCTTTGTTTAATAACTCTTCAGCCAAATTTTTTCCAAGCTTTTCAGCCCTTTCAAGCAGTGAATTCTCATTAAATGACAAAGAACCAAAAGTTAAAAAATTCTCTCCTACTATCATTTCTTCTTTGCCTTCAGGATCACCTATCATTCCTTTTATTTTTAGTCCATCTTTAAAGATTTTTGCATGGCAAGCAATGGGGACCTGACAGCCACCTCCCATCACAGAGAGAAAGGCACGTTCTGCAATGACACAAACTGCTGTGGGCAAATGGTGTAGTGGATTAATCAATTCATTTATAAATTCATCGGTTACTCTTGTTTCTATTCCAACTGCTCCCTGTCCAATAGCTGGAATCATTTTATCTTCATCAAATATTTCTGTAACCATATTTTCAAAACCCATTCTTTTAAGACCAGCCAAAGCAAGGACAATTGCATCAAACTGGCCTTCCTTAATTTTTCTTATTCTTGTATCTACATTGCCCCTCAAAGGAGTTATGATTAAATTTTTTCTTTGAGCCTTTAATTGAACAGTTCTTCTTAAAGAACTAGTTCCAACAACTGCCTTTTCAGGAAGCTCATTGAGAAATTTGCCTTCTTTGCTAATAAAGGCATCTCTCGGGTCTTCCCTTTCGCAAATAGCAGATATGTGCAGACCTCTTGGAATTTCAGTGGGAACATCTTTCATACTGTGAACAGCTATATCCACTTTTTCCGAAAGAAGAGCTTCTTCTATTTCTTTTACAAATAGTCCTTTGCCACCAATTTTTGCAAGAGGAGCATCAAGAATTTTATCTCCCGTTGTTTTTATTTTTACTATTTCGATTTCTAATTTTGGATATAATGTTTGAAGCTTATTTTTAACCCAATTAGCCTGCCATAGCGCGAGTTTACTGCCTCGTGTTCCAATGAATATCTTATTCCTCATCGTTTTCAATTCCAAATAACCTCCTTGCTGCAAAAATAAGTGTTTCCTTGTCATCGAAGTTATTCTTGAGGGCAACTGTTGGAGAGTGCATTATTTTATTTATTATGCTTTGAGTTAAATAATCTATAGAGTTAAGAATGTCAGGCGGAAGATCTTTAAATTTAGACCTAAATTTTTCAATTTCCTCTTGTCTTATCTGTTCTGCCTTATTTCGAATAGATATTATAACAGGTACGCTTTGAAGTGAATTCAACCAAAGAGAGAATTTCTCACTTTCTTCTTTGACGATGTCTAATGCTTTGTTTGCTTCTTTTTGTCTTTCAAGAATATTTGAATCAACCACATTCTGGAGGTCATCAATATTGTATAAATAGATGTTATCTATTTCATTGCATAGAGGGTCGATATTTCTCGGTACGGAGATATCAATAAGGAAAATTGGCTTATGTTTTCTCTCTTGCATAACCTCTTTCATCATTTTATCAGTAATGATATAGGAAGGAGCTCCTGTGGAACATATTACAATGTCTACCTTTGAAAGTACTTCCTTTAGATTTTCAAAGTTAACAGCGTAACCACTAAACTTTTCTGCTAACTCAACGGCTCTTTCATAAGTTCTGTTCGTTAAATAGACATTTTTTATTCCGCCTCCAATAAGATGTCTCATAGCAAGTTCAGCCATTTCTCCAGCACCAACAAGAAGAATTGATTTCTTAGAAAGATCGTGGAATACCTTTTTTATGAGTCCAATAGCTGCATAACTCACAGATACAGGATTTTCAGCTATTCGGGTTTCATTTCTTACCCTCTTAGCAGTAAAGAGAGCTCTTTTCATCAGATGATTTAAAATTAAGGATGTAGTTTTTTCTGCGAGAGCAATTTCATAGGATTCTTTAACCTGACCTGTTATTTGAGGTTCTCCAACAATCATAGAATCAAGACTTGAGGTTACTTTAAAAAGATGTTCTACTGCCTCTTTCTCTTCATATATGTAAAGGTATTTTTCAAAAGTTTTTCGTTCAATTTGGTGAAAATCAGATAGGAAATTTTTTATAATTTCCTCAAGAGGCTTATTATTATCATTATCATAGGCATATATTTCTACTCTGTTACAGGTTGAAAATATAACTGTCTCACTAATTTCTTCATTTTGAGTAAGGTATTTGAGAGCCTCTCTGATTCGTTCCTTTGAATTAAATGCAAGTCTTTCTCTTATTTCAACAGGAGCGGTTTTATGATTTAGTCCAACAACTATTAGGCTCATAGGGGCTTATGAAAACTTTCTGTTAAAAGATTTATACCAAAAAAGCCAAAAATTACAAGAAGAAAGGCAAAAATGGTAAGATAGGCAGCCTTTTTCTTTCTCCAGTCCCCTTTTATTCGAAGATAGAAAATAGAAAGATATACTACCCAAGTTAAAAAACTCCATATTTCTTTTGGATCAAAGAGAAACCCAAGAATATTAAGATACTTAACTAATCCAACTAATAAAGCTATTGTGTATATTGGAAAACCCCAAAATATCAGTCTGTAGTTTATTTTATCTAAAACTTCAAGACTGGGAAGGATATTGCCAATACCACCAAATTTTTTATTTTTTATTGCTTTTTCATGGATAAGATATAAGATACTAAAAACAAAGGCGAGACTAAAAAGGGCTATACCAAAAACTGCCATCAAAGCATGCATATCAATCCAAATACTTTTAAGTTCTGGTTTTATCAATGGAATGTTTCTTGAAAAAAAGGCACTTATGAACATAAATAAGAAAATTATTATTACAGAAAAATTTAGAATCTTCCCTTTATATGAAAACCAAAGCCAGATTGAAGTTATCATTATACTCCAGGTAAAGAAAGAGGTTGCCTCATGCATTGAAAAAACAGGAGCCTGTGATGATTTTATATATCTGATTATTAAGTATAGAGTATGAAGCGCAAATCCAGAAAAACTTACTACCAAAACAGACTTATCGAAGTCATCCTTTTTTCTAAAAATGCCTGCCATGCTTAGCAGAAAACCAGCAAAATAAAGAGTAAGGGCAAGTTCAAAAAAAATAGTTCCCATTAGAAACAGCCAAGCTCACATTTTCGGATTTTTATCTTAAGTTCATTTGCAAGCCTGCCAACTTCAATATAGGGTATCTTAAGCTCTTCAGCAATTTTTCTTGCCTCTGCACAGGCAATTTTTCCATTATTACTTCTCTCTTTAAGGGCTTCTTCAATTTTTTTTCTCATTTCTATTTTTTCGATTTGCTCCATTATCTCCTCCGTTTCGTATTCCCATTTAATTACAATATCTGCTCTTTCCAAAACTTCTTTTGCAGATGGTTTATTGTTAGCATTATTTTTGTCAATGAATATTATAACATCAGTTTCCATAGTTCTTACCAGAGAATTTCCTTCCACTAAAACAATCTTTTTTTGATTGGTCGCATAAAGATCATTTATTTTTGCTTTTAAATTTCTCGTAATTTCAGACAAATCTGCTTCTGTTGCTTTTACCCATATTACCATATCAGCACCAGCTTTTTTCATTCTATCTGTATCTTTTGATTTATGGTCATGGTCAACAGGATCAATAATTATGCTTGAATAAAGAGATGTTTTTGTAAATTTAATACCTATTAGGGGTATATTTTTAAATTTCTGTTTTATTCTCCTAATAAGATTTTCTGCAAGGGTGGTTTTTCCATCACCACTTTTTCCAGAACATATACCAATTGATAGCGTCTCCATGTCTAAGTTTCGTATTTTACCTTCAGTTCTTTGTACTTTTTATTCCAACGTATTATCCTTCCATAAAGATCAATTGTAAATATTGCTTCAGGAATTAATCTAAGGATACGAGTAAGAATTCTTTTTTCCATTGGTAAGTTTATTTTACAAAAATTAAGAGATTCTTCACCACCTTTGGAGTGGCTCGGAGAAGTGCTCCGAGGGACGCTTGTCCTGAAGAATCTCTTAAAGTAGCTTTATTTCTTTTTTACAACCATTACTGGACGGGATACGGTTCCTATTACTCTCTCTGTTACACTGCCCATGAAGAATTTCTCTATACCAGTTTTTCCATAGGTGCCCATAAATATGATTCCTGCCTGATTTTTATTAGCAGCATCAACAATTTGTTCAAATGGCTCACCCTTTGCCACTATTGTCTGCACTTTTAATCCTTCTCTTTCAGCAGACTCTTTAACTGTTTTTACTGCTTCTTCTGAGTAAGCTAAGTCACTGTCTCTTTTTGCAACTGAAACCGCAATAAGTTCGCTGTTAAATCTTTTTGCTGCTGCTATTGCCTCTGCTGCTGCCACATTGCTATATACCGAACCATCTGTGGCAACCAATATTTTCGCAAAGGTTAAAACAGCTCCAGTAGGCACTACCAGTACTTTGCATGGTGCATTGCCAATTACTTTTTTGCCAACTGCACCAAGCATAACACCCTTTTTACCGAGAATTATTAAATCAACGCTGTTTTTAATTGCCTCATCAATGATGTATTTATAAGGTTCAGGTCCTGTGTAACTTATAGTTTCGCACTTAACTTGAGCTTTTTCTGCAATAGCCTTTATCTCATCAAGTGCCTGCGCTGCTCTTTTTTCTAAAACATCAACAACCTGTGGAAGAGTTTCCACAAATTCTGCTGCAAAAACCGGTACTTCAGCAACGCATATGGCATAAATTGTGCTTCCACAGGGTTTTGCAAGTTCGATAGCTGCCTGCACTGCAAATTTTGCTGCTTCTGACCCATCAGTGGCAATAAGAATTTTATCTAACTTTGTCAATGGACATGCACCAATTGTCATTTTAGACCTCCTTTTTAACTTTTGCTTTCTTAGTAGAAAGCCCTAAACCCTCAAAAAGATATAGCACCCCAAATCCATACCAAATTGTATATATAACATAAAAGGCAAGAAGACCTGTTGCAATACCTGCTTTTTCTGTAATTTTTACAGCAGTGATTCCATAGAAGTTATAGGCTGGCTCAATTGCTTTGGTCATCACATTCTTTACGAAATTGGCATCTTCAGCTTTTTTGTCAAGTGTCAATCTCTTGTTTATAAGGCTTAGAGCATTGTGCCACTGTCTAAACATCTGTTTCATCTTTTCGTCATCGGTAACATCGTATTTTTTCTTTATAAATTCACCGTTGTTCTTATACATTTGGTCAGAGTCTTCAAGAGCTGCCATCATTAATGCTCCAAAATCACCTAAAATGCGAACCTTTGAGCCTTCAACTGTAACTTGGGCGCCGTTAATTGTAAATACTTTAGCAATTCTCTCAGCTCTTTTTTCAGCGTCACCTGGCTTGTCACCAGCTTTCTTGGCATCTATTGTAATATCTAAAGCCTTACCCTGATATTTTTCAACTTCCTTCTTTAATTTGGGAATTTGATATGCAGAAGCCTTAGCAAGTTTATTAAAAAGGTCATCGCTGTATTCAAGGCCATTCAGGCCTTCTCCGTATATAGGAGCGAATATTAATATAAGCACTCCTACAAAACTAGCAAGTAATATTATTCCCCAAGTTAGATGTTTTTTGTCGGCTGCCATCTTATCCCTCCTCCTTAAAGGCTTTTAAATTTTTAAAGAAACTTCCAAAAACCCATAGAGCAAATCCTCCAACTGCTGCCCAGAACACAATATTTCCAACGAGCATTATGATATCACAGGCTTCCTTTGATATGGACCATAACTCAAGGCTTCTGAGCTTATCCGGAACAACACTTGCTCTGTTTGCAAATCCTGCAAGAATTGTGAGAACCCAGAATCCTCTGATGACCATTCCAGGAACAACCTTAGTTGTAAGTGCGCCAATTTGAATTCCAATAAGTGAACCGAGAAGAAGTCCCATTGCTAAGGTATAGAAAACATAACCGTAAATTGCATACTGGGTAATTGATGAATATCCAGCTGTAAATATTATCTGAAGAATGTCGGTTCCAACCGTGGTAGGTGTAGAAACTCCAAGAACGTAGACAAAAAGTGGAAATGTCACAAAACCTCCACCAACACCCATAACTGCGGCAAGAAGACCTACTACAAAACCGCATATGGTAACAAAAAGCCAAGAAATCCTTCTTCCACCAAAGTCTTCATCAAAGTTTATCATAGGAGGGATATTGATTTTTTGAATGCTAATGGCAAGATTAGTTGTTGTCATTGGTCCGCCACCGTGAGCATCCACATGTCCTCCACCTTTGGATGCTTTTTTAAGCTTTATAAAATCCTTTAATCCGTAGAAACCCAGAAAACCAAGGATAATTGCATATATAATGCTAATGAATGCCTCGCTCATTACAGGGTCGGTGTTATAAATTGCTCTCTGAATGTAACCTCCAGTTGTAGCACCAACCACAGAACCAAGAACAAAGGCCACTGCAAGACCAACACACACATTTCCGAGCTTTTTGTGAATAACTGTACCCATGATTGCTTTAGCGAAAATATGAAATTGGTCTGTGCCTACTGCAAGAATACCTTTCACTCCAGCAGCCATCAAAGCAGGTGCAATAATAAATCCTCCACCTGCACCAATACAGCCTGTAATAAGTCCTGCTGCAAGTCCTACTGCGATAGAAGCTATAAAAATTGTGGTGGTGTAATGGGATGGTGCATAGGCTGATTTTCCACCTAAAAAGTCAGCAGCACCTAAAAAAGATACGAGAACAATTGGAGAAATGAGAGCAATCAAAATTAAGAGCCTCTTCTTGTTCTTAAGGATGTTGTCAGACATTTGTTTTTCCCACTTGGCCTGGTATATTGCACCAGCCATCATAAGTTCGTAAAGTTTCCTTACCTTACTCATTCCACAGCCTCCTCCTTTTAAATTTCTTGTTTTTAATTAAAGACTTTTACATTTACACAAAACATTTAATTCCCTTTTTCTTTTCACCTCCCTTCTTTTTTTGTTTTTCAGACTTTTTGCTGAGTCTGTCAAACTCCTTCGGTTTAGAAAAGGTTATTGACACCAAAAGATCTTTCATTTTTTTTAAGACTTTTTTCATATGTAAAATTTATGCAATTGATATGCCAGATTTGGAAGTGAGATAATATAAAGAAAAAATGTCGTCAAATAGTTGTCGAATGCAACAGATTATTGCATTTTTATGATTTTTTTAAAAAAGAAGTATATAAAATAAATAGTAAATGGTGCAACAAAATGTTTCAGTTAAAATTATGTGGCGATTTTATAATGTTTTAATTTGCGCTGAAGTTGTTGTCTGTGTATTCCAAGTAATTCTGCTGCTTTTGAAATATTTCCTCTGCTTTTCTGAAGGGCTGACCAGATTAACTCTTTTTCAAATGTATCTACGGCTTCCCTTAAGTTTCCCTGCGTTGATTTTTTTGAATGTGGTGTTTTTAGTAAATAGGCTGGTAAATCTTTAACGGTAATTTCCGCTGAAGAGGTAAATGCAATGGCTCTTTCAATAATATTTTCAAGTTCTCGTACATTTCCTGGAAAGGAGTGATTCATTAAAGCATCGAGGGCTTCCTCGGTAATACCTCTTATGGTTAAATCTTTTCTTTTATGAGCGTGTTTTTTTATAAAGAATTCGACAAGAGATGGAATGTCCTCCTTTCTATTTCTAAGAGGAGGAATTTCAATATTAATTACATTTAAGCGGTAAAAAAGGTCTTCCCTAAAACTACCTTCTTTACAGGCTTTTTGAATATCCTTATTGGTAGCTGCAATAAATCTTACATCAACTCTTACGGGATGATTTCCGCCTATTCTTATAAACTCACCTTCTTGAATAACTCTTAAAATTTTTGTCTGGAAAAGAGCAGATACATCTCCTATTTCATCAAAAAATAGAGTGCCCTTATCAGCCCATTCAATAAGTCCTTTTTTAGTATAGTTTGCACCTGTAAAAGCACCCTTTTCAAATCCAAAAAGCTCAGATTCCAAGAGTGTATCTGGTATGGCTGTGCAGTTTATAACAATAAAGGGATTATCTTTTCTGTCACTTAATTTATGAATAGCCCTTGCCACAATTTCTTTTCCTGTTCCTGATTCGCCTGTAATAAGAACATTGCTATCAGTAAGAGCTGCCTTTCTTACTCCGCAGTATACATCCTCCATTATTCTACTTGTTCCAATTAGCCCTTCTATTTCTACCTTAGGCTTATCCTTAAAATTCTGGAAAATTTCTCTCATTGAATTATCTTTAAGAGGTTTTTGAAGAAAATCAGTTGCTCCTAATTTCATAGCCTTCACTGCTAAGTTTACATTTGGTTTTCCAAAGACAATTACAGGCATGTATTGTTTTAGTTCTATGAGTCTTTTTTCCCATCCTTCTGAGTCAATATCGAGAAAGGCAATATCATAGTTAGAAAAGGTCGCATTAGAGTTCGCTTTTGCTTTATTTGTTTTTCTAAGAGTTATTCCGATTGAGTCAAAAATTTCAAAAAGGCTCTTTGCTTCATCGGAGATTACAAGAACACTGAATGATCTTAAAAAAACCATTGAGTTAAAAATAGAACATTTAAGGCTCTGTTGTCAATAAGTTATAATAAAAAAATGAACTCCTTTGAAATCTCACATGAAGAACTCACTCCTCTTATGCGACAATACTTCAAAATAAAGGAGCAGTATGCAGATGCAATAGTTTTTTTTAGACTGGGTGATTTTTATGAGATGTTTGGAGAAGATGCGGTCATTGCTTCTCGAATACTCTCAATAACCCTTACATCAAGAGATAAATCAAAGGATAATCCCATACCCATGTGTGGGATTCCTTACTTTTCAGCAGACTCCTATATTGAGAAGTTGATTCGAAATGGGTACAAAGTAGCCATATGTGAACAAATAGGAGATCCAAAATCTGCAAAAGGTATTGTTAAAAGAGAAGTGGTTAGAGTAATCACTCCTGGAACATATCTACCTGATGGAGTTAAGGAGAATCTCTATACCATGTCTGTCTATCCATCCAAAGGAAAAATAGGTATTGCTTTAGCCGATGTGACCACAGGTGAGTTTTACCTATATGAAACAGATAAGAACATGGTTGATGAATTTACCCGTTTTGAGCCAAGAGAGATAGTCCTTCCCATGAGTTTAGAAGATAGTTTCCGTTTTGAAGAAACTCCATATCATAAAACCTATCTTGAAGACTGGAAGTATGAATACATTGGAGCATATAAAAGTCTTCTTGAACATTTCAAAGTGGCTTCTCTTAAAAGTTTTGGCGTGGAAGACCTGCACAATGCCATATGTGCCGCTGGCGCACTTTTAAAGTATTTGCAGGAAAACAAACAAATAGTTAATTTCAAAGAATTAAAAGTATTAAACCTTTCAGAGTACATGCTTCTTGATAGCGCAACAAAGAGGAATCTTGAAATTTTTTCCTCCCTTGATGGAAGCAGGGAGGGCTCGTTGATTTGGGTTTTAGATGAGACATTGACTCCTATGGGCACCCGTTTTCTGAGAAATGCCTTATCCTGTCCTCTTCTTAAAAAAGAAGAAATAGAAAAAAGGCTCAATGGTGTTGAAGCTTTTTTAAGAGATTTTTATTTAAGACAAGAGACTGAAAAAATTTTAAAGGATTTTCCTGATATTGAAAGGATTTCTCTTAAAGTAAAAAGCCAATCAATAACTCCTCGTGAATTAAAAGCCTTAGAGTTTGGTCTAAAAAAAATCCCATTGCTAAAAGAAGCTTTAAAAAAAGGTAATGATTTTTTAAGGCAGATGGGAGAATTGCTTAATGAAGTTACTGAAGGAGTTTCTCTAATAGAGTCAGCTTTAGTAGATAATCCACCAAATGTAATCTCTGAGGGAGGAATTTTTAGGGATGGATACAATCAAATGGTTGATGAGCTTAGAGCCTTGAGTAGAGAGAGTAAAAAGTATATAGTTCAGATTGAATCAGAGGAGAAAAAACGCACAGGAATAAACTCTCTTAAGATTGGATATAACAGGGTTTTTGGATATTATATTGAAGTAACTAAGCCAAATCTTCATCTCGTTCCATCTAAATATATAAGAAAACAAACATTAGCCAACGCAGAACGATTTATCACTGAGGAATTAAAAGAGCTTGAGTCAAAACTAATTACTGCTGAAGAAAAGTTAAAGGGAATTGAGGGTGAACTTTTTGAAGAACTGGTAAAGAGACTGATGCCCTATACAGGAGCTATTTTAAATAATGCTGAGTTAATTGGTTTTATTGATTTCCTTCTTTCCCTATCGAAAGTATCGGCAAAGTATAATTATGTGAGACCAGAAATTGTCTGCGAAGATTTAATTGATATAAAAGAGGGAAGACATCCGGTTATTGAAAGACTAATACAATTAGGGAAACTACCCGAAGGAAGATTTATTCCCAATGATCTTCTAATAGGAACAGAAGACCAGAAAATTATCATACTTACAGGACCTAACATGGCAGGAAAATCTACCTATATGCGGCAGAATGCTCTTATTGTGCTTATGGCTCAGGTTGGTTCTTTTGTTCCTGCACAATCTGCAAAAATAGGTATTGTTGATCGAATTTTTACTCGCATAGGAGCCTCTGATTTTCTTTCAAAAGGCCAAAGTACTTTTATGGTTGAAATGATTGAAACAGCTAATATTCTTAATAATGCTACATCAAAGAGTTTCATTCTTCTTGATGAAGTTGGAAGAGGCACAAGTACTTTTGATGGGATAAGTATAGCATGGTCAGTGGTAGAGTATATAGCAGAAAGGATTAAGGCAAGAACTCTTTTTGCCACCCACTATCATGAACTTACGGATATTGCTTTCAGTATTGAAAGCGTTAAAAATTTCACAGTAGTTGTAAAAGAATGGGGTGATGAAATAATTTTTCTTAGAAAGATTGAAAAAGGTGGAGCTGATAAAAGTTACGGAATTCAGGTAGCAAGACTAGCCGGTCTTCCATCAGAGATTTTAAATCGTGCAAAGGAAGTTTTAAGTCGCCTTGAGAAAAAGGAAAGGGAGATATTTTCTCCAAAGGCAAGACAACTGGATCTTTTCTTCCAAGGTGATCCCATAAAGGCTGAGCTTGCAAAGCTTGATATAGAAAATATATCACCGCAAAGAGCGATAAAGAAACTTAGAGAATTAAAGGAGATGTTAAGAGATGATTAAGGTAGGTCTTACAGGTAATATTGGCATGGGCAAAAGTACCGTATGTGAACTTTTTAAAAAACTTGGTGCCCATGTGATAGATACAGACAAAATAGTGGAAGAACTTTTTAATGATACAGAGATAGTTCAAGAGATAAAGAGTTTATTTGGAGAGGATACTGTTAAAAATGGAAAAGTTGATAAAAAATTCATTTCTCAAATAGTTTTTGAAAATCCATTAATGCGTATTTATTTGGAAAATCTTCTTCATCCAAAAGTTTTTGAGCGGATTGACGAAATTATAAAAAAAATTCCGCTAAGAGGAGAGCCTAACATTGTTATCGTAGAGGCTCCGATAATTTTTGAAAGAGGGTATCAGAACCGTTTTGATCTGATAATAACAGTTTTTACCTCTGAAGACATAGCCTTACAGCGGCTTGAGAAAAAGGGAATTTCAAGGGAGGAAGCATTAAAGAGATTAAAAAGTCAGTTTCCAATCGAGATGAAAAAAACAAAGGCAGATTATATAATAGATAATTCAGGAAGTATAGAAGCTACGGCAGAACAGGTTGAGGCTATATTTCAAAAATTGTTAGCAATGGAGAGAAAATATGCAGGTAATTAAGGGAGTTGAAAAGCTTGACTGTGAAAATACGGTTATAACCATAGGTAATTTCGACGGAGTTCATATTGGACACCAAAAAATATTTGATTTTGTAAAAAGAAAAGCCAAAGAAATAGGAGGTAAAAGCGTAGTTGTCACTTTTACTCCGCATCCAATAAAAGTTTTATTTAAAGATCACCCATTAAAGCTAATTACAACCTGTGAAGACAAGATAAAGTTAATTGACAATTGTGGTGTAGATATACTAATTTTAATTCCTTTTACATTAGAATTTGCTCAGATAGAGGCAGAGGATTTTGTTAAAAACATTCTTTTTGAAAAACTCCATGCGAAATGGGTGGTTGTTGGATATGATTATCGCTTTGGAAAAGCAAGAAAGGGAGATAGAGAATTGCTTAAAAAGCTTGGTACCAAATATGACTTCAAAGTAAAAGTTCTTAAGGCTTATAAAAAAAAGGGAAAAATACTCAGTAGTACTGCTGTAAGAGAAGCACTCAGGGAGGGAGACATTAGAGAGGCTAATCTTTTCTTAGGAAGAGCCTATCATATAGATGGTGAGGTTATTAAAGGAGCAGGAAGAGGCTCTTCAATACTCGGATATCCTACAGCAAATATTTTACCTAAACAGGAGATTATTCCTAAGGAAGGTGTATACGCAGTAAAAGTAACTATTCCACATTTGTTAAAGACCTTCAAGGGAGTTGCAAATATTGGGAAAAATCCCACTTTTGGTAATAAAAATTTAAGCTATGAGGTTCACATTCTTGATTTTTATGATAATCTTCTCTCCCGAGAAATCAGGGTTCATTTTATTTCAAGATTACGAGATGAGAAGAAATTCTCATCACCTCAAGAACTAAAAGAAGGCATAGCAAGGGATATTGAAAAGGCAAGAGAAATTTTTAAGAAGGATAGAACAAAGCTATTTTTAAAGTAGAAAAGATAGTTTTTTAATTGTCAATCCGTTTTCCATTTTTGTTATAATAAGAAGATAATTTTAAATGAATGATTTCTATCAACAAATTGCATCAGTTGCAAAAGTTGAACCTTTAGAGGAAAACCTTATTGTCTTTGCCGAACCGGGTCAGATAAAAGAAATTGTTAATATTGTCAAAATTCAAAATGCCCGTTTTGTTCATTTAACAGCAATTGATTTCTCAGAGAAGAAAAACAAAATAGAGCTTAACTATTTTTTTCTTCTGCTAAAGGATAAGTTAAACATTATATTAAAAACCGAGCTTGACTCAACCAATCCTATCATTTCATCCATCTCGGAGATAATTCCAGGAGCTATTTGGGCTGAAAGAGAGTGTAAGGACCTTTTTGGAGTTAACTTTGAAGGACATCCTGATCCAAGAAGGCTTGTTCTTGCCGATGATTGGCCAGATAATATTTATCCGCTTCGAAAAAACTTTTCCTATAATTCCAAACCTAAGGTTAAATCTGAGACGACTGTAGAACTTAAAAAGCCCGGTGAGGGTAAAACAGTTATTCCCATAGGTCCGTTTTATCCATCCTTAGAAGAACCAGCTTATTTTAGACTTATAGTTGAAGGCGAGGAGATTGTTGATTTTGATTATCGAGGATTTTATGTTCATAGAGGAATCGAAAAGCTTGCAGAAAGTGCTCTTAATTATCAGCAAATTCCCTTTCTTGCAGAGCGTATTTGTGGTATATGTGGTTTTGTTCATAGCACTGCTTATTGTCAAGCAGTTGAAAAAGCAGGAGGTATAGAAATTCCTGAGAGAGCAAAATATATTCGCACAATCTTCCTTGAACTTGAAAGACTTCATAGCCATCTTCTCTGGGTTGGTCTTGCTGCTCACATTGTTGGTTTTGATACTCTTTTTATGCAGGCATGGCGAATAAGAGAACCTGTAATGTATCTTTGTGAACTTATTACAGGTAATAGAAAAACCTATGGTATTAATATTGTTGGTGGAGTGACAATAGATGTGCTTCCAAAGCATCTTGAGGATATGAAGGAAGTGCTGAATCAAATTGAAAAAGAGGCAAGAGAAATAAGAGAAATAATTCTTGAAGATGAGGTTCTTCAGCTAAGATTTAAAGATGTTGGTAGGCTAACCGAAGATGATGCTATGAAATATTTTGTGGGTGGCCCTGTTGCTCGAGCATCAGGAGTAGAGATTGATATAAGGGCTAATTTCCCTTATGCTGCCTATTCTAATATAGATTTTCGCATACCGCTTAGAAAAGAAGGAGATGTTTGGGCAAGAACCCTTGTGAGACTTGAGGAGATTTTTATCTCAATAGGTATTCTTAGGACTATAATAAACAGTTTACCAGAAGGCAACACATCAACTAAGGTGGTAAAAATAGAACCTTGGCGTGAAGCGATATCCTATGTTGAAGCACCTAGAGGACAGCTTTTTCACTATGTTATGACTGGTCCTGAGGGAAGGCCTTATCGTTGGAGTGTAAGAGCTCCCTCTTATCAAAATTATCAGGCACTTTCTGTTTTGCTTAAAGGTGGTTCAATAGCAGATGCTCCACTAATCATTGCAAGTATTGACCCATGCTTTTCCTGTACAGAAAGATTTGAAGTATTGGATAGAAAGAACAAAAAAGTGGATATTTACACAGCTAAGGATTTACGAAAATGTTTAGAAGCAAACTAAGAGCGCTTCTTCTTTCTTCAAGGCATAAGAAAATAATAAGACACTATCCTTTTGTTCCTGTAACACCACCTGAAAATCTCAGAGGAAGACTTGAGGTATTTGCTGATAGATGTATTGGATGTGGAAATTGTGTCAGAGTATGTCCATCTCGCTTGATAGAAATTAAAAGTTCCGATGAAGAGAAGGCTGTTATTTTTTATGCTGGAAGATGTATCTACTGCGGAAGATGCGCAGTTAGTTGCCCTGAAAAGGCAATTCAGATAACCCATGAATTTGAGCTTGCTACAGATAATAAGAATGATCTTGAGATTATAATCAAAATAAAAATGGTAAAGTGTCGCCAATGTGGCAAGCCTTTTATTACTCAAAACATGTTTAACAAACAGGTGGCAAAGCTTGAAGACAAAAGCGAAGAGAACATAAGCAGACTTATGTTATGCGCTGAATGTAAGAGAAAAAGCCAAAGTAGAGGGAATGAGTAAATGGATGTTCTTCTTATTCAGTTGTTAGTTCCATTTTTTGGAGCAATTATATGTTATCTTTTTAAAAGCAGGGCATCTGGATTAGTAGCAAGTTTTTTTGCTCTCATGACATTTTCTTTGACATTATTTAATATTCTGACTAGCCTTTCTTTTACTCAAAAAACGGATTATCAATGGGATTTCTTTTCATGGCTTAACATTCCATTTTCTTTTGGCCTTTTTACAGACGGGTTAAGCTCACTTATGCTTATTTTAATTACTCTGATCGGCCTTTTTGTGATTCTATATTCTGTTGGTTATTTAAGCCCAAATAACCGAGATCATGGCTTTTATCCACCATATGGTAGTTATTACTTTTTAATGCTTCTTTTTATTGGAGCAATGATTGGAGTTGTCACATCAAAGAATTTTCTTCAGGTCTTCTTATTTTGGGAAATTACTACTATTTGCTCCTGGGCTCTTATTTCTTATATGAGGGACAGCAAAGGGATTTTTTCAGGCTTTAAGGCTTTCATAATGACTCACATTGGAGGTATCTCTTTTTTAGTGGCTTTGGGAATACTCTATGTAGAGGCTAAGTCTTTTGATTTTTCCTCTATCTCAGTTTTACCACCTACTGAAAAGTTTTTGGTTTTTGGCCTGTTGTTTTTTGCAGCTTCTGCTAAATCTGCACAGATCCCTCTTTTTACATGGCTTCCAAATGCAATGGTTGCACCCACTCCTGTTAGTGCCTATTTACATGCGGCGGCTATGGTAAAGGCAGGAGTTTATCTTATTGCCAGGATATATCTTTCAAATCCTGAACTATCAGCTAATTGTGCCTTTATTGTTGCAGTAGTCTCTATTCTTACAATGCTTATTTCGGTAATTTTATACTACATTCAAGATGACCTTAAAAGTCTTCTTGCCTATTCAACAATTGGTCACCTCGGATATATTCTTTTTGGTGTGTCTCTCGGAATTTTTGGCTCAATAACCGGTGGAATTGGAGGTATTTTCCATATAATAAATCATGGTTTTGCTAAGGGACTTCTATTCCTCTGTGTTGGTGCAATTTCCTATGCAACGGGTTCTAAGAGCATAAATGAACTTAGAGGCATAAGCAGTAAGTTTCCATTTTTAGCCGTATGCTTTATTGTTGGGATGTTTTCTATTGTCGGAATTCCTCCCTTTTCAGGCTTCTGGAGCAAGTTCATGATTTTTACCGGTGCTTTTGAACTAAAATACGGACCTCTAACTTTTTTCGGCATACTGGCCATATTTGAAAGCTTGCTTTCCTTTTGTTGGTATATTTTTGTAGGACATAGAGTTTTTTTTGGAACACCATCGGAAAAAGTTCTAAATGCTCACAAGGATTTACCGTTTTCAATGAGAATATCATTGGTCTTGCTACTTTTCTTTACTATTATTTCACCTCTTCTTGGATATCCTTTTGTAAAGGTTCTTTATGGAGGAGTTTAAATGGAATACCTTTATTTTTCCTTTCTATCTTTAACTTTAGGCGCTCTGCTTACAGCCTTAATCAGGAATAAAATTGGGAGCGGAGTTCTGGCTGTTCTTTTTACATCTATTAGTGCAGTTTTGCTTATTGACCTGGCTTTAGATGTTCTTTTCAATAATAAAATATTTGAAGAAGAAGTGTTCTCTCTACTTCCACTTCTTAATGCTTCTATTTTTATTAGAGTGGATGCTCTTTCTGCTTTATTTCTTTTAATTGTGGCAATTGTATCTTTCTGTGTTTGTCTTTTCTCAGTTAAATATATAAGCAGTTATAGCCAATCGTCATTGTCCTTTTATCCACCAATTCTGTCTCTTTTTGCATCTTCAGTAGGCTTAGTCTGTATAAAGGATTTGCTTTTTTTTATCCTATTTTGGGAAATGATGACCCTTACTTCATGGATTCTTGTTGTTTTTGAACGAGAGAAAAAGCAAGCCCTGAAAGCAGGACTTCAGTACTTTATCGCCACCCATGTGGCAACAGCCTTTTTAATTCTTGCTGCGGTTATTATTTATTCATATTCCAATTCCTTTGAATTTTCAGAAGTTTATAAGTCCTTAGGTAATATTTTGGTTAACAATTCTTTATTGGGCAATTTTCTCATATTTTGCTTTTTTATAGCCTTTGTTACAAAGGCTGGAGTTTTACCTTTTGGTTTCTGGCTTCCAAATGCTTATCCTCAACCTCCATCTTCAGCTTCATCTTTTTTTGGTGGCGTCATGTCAAAACTTGCTGTTTATGCAATATTGCGATTCTTTTTATCGGTAATTCCTCTATCTTCAACCACTGAAGCATGGGGATTTGTGATTGCCTTTTTTGGCGTTATATCTATTTTTATTGGAACGATTGCAGCGCTTACCCAGGATGAGGCAAAAAGGCTTATGTCTTTCCATGCGATTGGACAGGTGGGCTATATGCTTCTCGGTATAGGTGTAGGAATTTATTTTATCCATATTAGTCCTTTCCTGAGTGTTATTGCTCTTACAGGAGGCATTTTTCATGCTTTTAATAACTCCATATATAAAAGTCTCTTGTTTCTCAATGCAGGTGCGATTTTCTATAAAACATCAACTACGGATTTAAATAGAGTGTCAGGTTTAATCAAAGTTATGCCTTTAACTGCTCTTGCTGCAATGGTTGGGGCCCTCTCAATAGCTGGAGTGCCTCCTTTTAATGGATTTGTTTCAAAGTTGCTTATTTTTGAGTCTTCCATTTGGTCAGCAAGAGTTAATGAAGCTTTATTTTTAGTTAAAGGAGCATTTATTATTTTTGGAATTATTTCGATATTTATCTCAGCAATTACACTGGCATCCTTTCTTAAGTTTATCAATTCTGCCTTTATGGGTAAATTTAAGGAAGAGGACATTAAAGGAGGAAGACTCTCATGGAGCATGACTTTGCCCCAGATAATTCTTGCGACTATATGCGTTGTTACTGGACTTTTTCCATCTGTACCTATCAAATTTATGTATGACGCAATTTTGGTATCAAGCAAGATAAATTTGCCAGATTTTAACCAGGTTTTCAGTGCTGATATTGCGGGAATTGGTATTAACTACTGCCAGAGTTGTTTATCCTCTGGTGCATGGTATCCTCTTTTTATTATTTCTTCAACAATTATGCTTTCTTTAATTATTTTTAGCTTTGAGAGATATGCAGGGGCTAAAATTAGGGAAGTTAAGACATGGTATGGTGGTAAGGAGCATACTCCAGAGGAGGTAATATACACAGGACATAGTTTTTATCAACCTTTTAAAGAAATTGTTAGTTTCAAAGTAGGAGGGATTTATTTCAAAGGATTTTATCCCTCTGAGTTTCCTCCTTTAAAGTTTGCCTTTCCAAAGTGGATAACTAAAATTATTCAACCAGATGATTGGTTTTACTATCCTTTGGCAAATTTAATTTCAAAGTTTTTTGATAGAATGAGTAATTTTTATGAGAGATTAAACAGATACTATATTTTCTGGTTTGTGTTAGGTAGTTTGCTTGTAGGAATTCTTGTATTTTATTTTTATGGAGGGAAGCTGTGAATTTTACCTCCCTTTTTTTGTCAGTAATGGTTAATATATTTGTTGTTCTTCTTCTATCTCCTCTCTTTGATGGTTTTACGAGAAAAGTACGAGCCCTTATTCAAAGTCGTGTTGGTCCACCACCGCTTCAGTCCTATTATGATATCCTTAAGCTGATGGGTAAAGAAGACCTTAAGTCAACTATTAATCCTCTTTTTAGATTCTCTCCTTATCTCTCGGTAATAAGTATTGCAATGGCTTCTTTGCTCATACCTGTCACAGGACTCAATCCTCCTTTTAACTTTTTTGGAGATATATTTCTCTTTATATATATAATCACTGTTGTAGGTATCGCAATAATAATTACTGCATCAGCTTCTGAAAATCCCTTTGCCTATGTTGGAGCATCAAGAAAGATGATGCTTCATCTCTCTGTTGAACCCATTCTTGCCATCGCGCTTATAACTGGAGCTATTAACGCTGGCTCATTCAAAATTGGAGATATTGTTAGCTGGTATCACTTAAGTGGTCCTAATGTTTCAATGCTTTTAGCCACCGTTTGTGTATTTCTCTCTCTTCAAGCATTAATAGGAAAAATTCCCTTTGACATATCTGAAGCAGAGCAGGAAATAGCCGAAGGTGTTTTAATTGAATTAAGCGGACCTAAATATGCCTGCCTTAAATGGGCTAACATGGCAAGACAGGTTCTTTTCTGCCTGGTTTTCAGTCAGATTTTTATACCCTGGCCAATAACTGATAGTTTAATTTTAAATACACTTATAGCCCTTTTCAAAGTTACAATAATTATATTTATTAGCACTCTTATTGAATCGCTCAATCCGAGACTTAGAATAGACCAGGCGCTGAAATATAATCTTACATTAGCTGGATTTTCTCTAACAGCAATATTTTTAGCCTTGTTAGGAGTATGAGAATGGAAATAATCTATATAGCAATTTTATTTTTCGCCTTTCTCTCAGGAGAGTCAAAAAATCTTAAATTTTCCACATTTAGCCTAATTCCTCATTCATTACTCATTGCTACTTCTGTTTTTCTTCTTGGCTATTATCAAAAAATTCCATCTCTCTATTTAATAGCAGGGGTAGATTTTCTTGTAAGGGCTATTCTTATGCCCGTTCTTTTAATAATAATACTTAAACAGAGGCTTGAAAGAGAAACCAAACCTCTCATAACTCATGCTCTTTCTATAGCTCTTTCTGTGGTTCTTTTATCTGTAATTTTTAATCTTGTCGAAACACTTAAGATTCAAAAATTACCGGATGTGCTTTCATCCTTTTCCTGTGGCTTTACACTTGCTATTTATGGACTTTTTCTTCTTATCTCAAAGAGAGATATGGTAAAAATGATTATTGCATTTTTTATTATAGAAAACGGAATCCATTTTCTTATCATTGCTCTTATTCCGCATTTGCCAAAGGGTATAGAGCTTGCTCTTACCTTTAATTTTGTGGTTGCGCTGTTTTTATTCATCTATGTAACATTGAGACTTAATGAGATATTGGTTTTTGAGGAGATAAGGAAATTTAGAGAATCGAATATTTTTTATAAATCAAAGGAGTGAGTAAGAGATGGATTTCACAGGATTTATAAGTGTTCTTACCTTCAGTGGTCCAATGATTGGTTCTTTATTAGTATTTTTCTTTAGAAAAAATCTAATTTCTTCATCGGTGTCTCTTATTTCAATCTTTATAGCATTTTTATGTACACTCCTTTGTTCTTTTGAATTGGGAAAATCCGGTCAATATGTAATAGTTCCCTTAAATGGTTTTTACATAGATGGATTAAGTATTCTCATGCAGTTTATGGCTGAGATAGTTGCCTTTTTCGGAATTCTCTATTCTATTAAGGAATTACTTAAGCTTTATGAGCATAGAAAGAAAAATTTTTACCTTTTTTATTGTGCTATCCTTCTTTCTACAGGATTTATGAATCTATCATTTATGCTTAATAATCTCTTTCTTGTTTACATATCTTTGGAATTGAGTAGTATAGTGGCTGTATATCTTATAACCTTTAATCTTAGCAAAGAAGCATTAAAAGCAGGTTTTCGATATCTGTTAATTGTAAATATTGGAATACTTTTTAGTCTTGTTGGAATTGTCCTTTTATTTTATGCGACTGAAGGAAATGTTTTAATAGCTGATATGGGACAAAATGTTAGGGAACTATCAAAAATTATGGCCTTTATTTGCGCAGGCTTGTTTATAGTTGGATTTTTTACAAAGGCTGGACTTATACCTTTTCACACATGGTTACCTGATACCTATTCACAGGCACCAACAGCAGTGACAGTATTTCTTTCAGGAGGAATTACAAAAATTGGTTTGTATGGTGTTACAAGAACCTTGACTGTATTTAGCTCTCATTTAGAAGAAATAAAGCTCCTTGTTATTTTACTTTCCTCAGTAAGTATGCTTTTTGCAGCAATACTATCCTTTAGTCAGAAGGATGTAAAAAAGCTCATTGCTTATACCAGCATAAGTGAGATGGGAATAATAGCAGGAGCATTTGCAATTAATAGTTATCTTTCAATTTTTGGAGGGTTGTTTCATCTTCTAAATCATACTTTAATGAAAGCAACTTTGTTTTTTTCTATCGGAGCATTAATATACATTAAGGGCACTAAAATTATAGATGAACTCAAAGGCATAGGAAGGGAAAATACTTCTACAGCTACTTCTTTTTTTATAGGAGCCTTAGCTGTAGGTGGACTGCCCCTATTTGGTAGTTTTTATAGCTCTGTAACAATATTTCTTGCCTTTTATCAATCCAATATGCCCTGGACGTCAGTTTTACTTGCGCTTTCGGGTTTTATAAGTGCATTAGCTTTACTAAGAGCTGCAACAAAAGTTTTTTGGAGCAATGCCCATCCACAAATTAGCTTGCATGTTCCTTTAACACTCAAGTTTTGCTTTCTATTTTTTTCCTTTAGCCTTATTTTAGTTGGAATATTTCCTCAAACAGTCTATCCCTTACTACATATAGCGGCAATGGGGATATTAAAAATAGTGAATTAATAAGGATTATAGGAGGTTTTATGTCATTTTTAAAAAAAATAGCTCAAAATATGCTTAAAAAATCTATCTGGATATTTCATGTAAATACCGGTGCTTGTAATGGCTGTGACATAGAACTACTTGATATACTTACACCCTATTATGATATTGAGAGATTTGGGATGAAGGCAGTAAGCTCTCCCCGCCATGCAGATGCTCTTGTTATATCAGGCCCAGTAACTCGACCGACTGTAGATTTTGTAAAAAGTGTGTATGAAGCCACTCCTGAGCCAAAAATCGTTATTGCTCTTGGTTCCTGTGCAACAGCAGGAGGAATATGGTTTGACAGTTATAATGTAGTTGGTGGTGTTGATAAAATCATCCCTGTGAATCTTTATATTCCAGGATGTCCACCTCGTCCTGAGGCAATTTTGTTTGGAATAGCCCAGGCAATGGGTATTTCAAAGAAGAAAATTAAACCTCTTATTTCTGAACAAATTGGATATCAATGAATTTTTAAATAATCTAAGAGGTAGGGTTTTAATTGTTGGAATAGGAAATCCTCAAAGAGGGGATGACTATGTAGGTAGCTATATAGCAAAATATTTAGAAGGAAAACTCTCGATCCCAGTCATCGATTGTGAAGATCGTCCTGAGAGATTTTTAGATAAAATTACTAAAGAAAGGGCAGATACTGTGATTATAATTGATTCGATTCAGATGAACGAGGCTGCAGGAAGTTTTGCTTTTTTTTCTGAGGATAACTTTTATCAAGAGGGATTATTTACTCATGAGACAAATTTAGCTTTAATAATAAAGTATCTAAAGGAGGCTGTCTCTTCGCAGATTATTATTATAGGAATTCAACCGGAAAAAACTCAATACGGCGAGTCAATGAGTAAGAAGGTAAAAGAAACAGCAGACTTATTTTTAGAGATACTTATAAAAAAGTTGTCATCTATTAAATAGCCGAATGTTATGTTATAATTTCATAAAAACTTTTGGGAGGTTTAAAAATGTTTAAAGGTTCAATGGTGGCAATAGTTACCCCTTTTAAAAAAGGAAAGGTAGATGAAAAGGCTCTTGCAAATCTTATAGAATGGCACATAAAGGAGGGTACCCATGCTATAGTTCCATGCGGTACAACAGGAGAAGCATCAACCCTTGATTATGAAGAACATTATAAAGTTATAGAGATTACAGTTAAAGTGGTTAATGGAAGGATACCTGTTATTGCAGGTACAGGTTCAAATTCAACTGATGAAGCAATTATGATTACCAAAAAGGCTGAAAAGTTAGGTGCTAATGGGGTTCTTTCTGTAACTCCCTATTATAATAAACCCACACAGGAAGGACTTTACAGACACTTTAAAGAGATTGCCGATAAAACAGGTCTACCTGTAATTCTATACAATGTACCAGGTAGAACGTCTCTTAACATGCTTCCGCAAACAGTAGCAAGACTTAGAGAACATCCAAGAATAGTAGGAATAAAGGAAGCAACAGGAGATATGAAGCAGGTAAGTGAGATTATTAGGCTCTGCGGAAAGGATTTCGTAGTTCTCTCAGGAGATGATTTTACGAATCTTACGCTTCTTGCACTCGGAGGAAAAGGATTTATCTCGGTTACAGCAAACATATGTCCAAAGGATGTGGCTGAGCTTTTCAATTCATGGGAAAGAGGAGAGATTGAAAAGGCAAGAGAGATTCACTATAAACTTGAGCCCATAAATAAGGCTATGTTTATAGAGACAAATCCTATTCCAGTTAAAACAGCTCTTGCCCTGATGGGTAAAATAAAGGAAGAGTTTAGGTTGCCCCTTTGTGAAATGATTCCTTCAAATAGTGAAAAATTAGCGGAGGTTTTGAGGAGCGCTGGCTTGATTAAATGATCGAAGAGATACGGATCAAAGATTTTGCAATTATTGATAGACTTACGCTAACCCTTACAAAAGGATTTAATGTAATTACAGGAGAGACAGGAGCAGGAAAATCGATTATCGTTGATGCTCTGGCTGTACTTCTTAAAGAAAAGGTTATCCCTGCTGATTTTGTTAGACATGGAAGCAGTGATGCTACAGTAGAGGTTATAATTTCTGGCATTAAATCGCAGATTGAGAATTCTGAGGAAGATATACTAATTTTAAGAAAGATTCTAAGCCTTCAGGGAAAGAACCGCTGTTATATTAATGATTCAGCTTATACTCTTCAGGGTTTTGCAAAGTTTGTAGCATCATACATTAACATTCATGGTCAGCATGAGCATACGGCATTGCTTAAAACAGAAAATCATCTTAACTTTTTTGATTCTCTTGCTGGAGTTGGAGAAGATGTAAAAAAAATGGAAAAACTCTACGGTAATTATCAAAATCTTAAATCGGAAACTGAGAGACTTAGAGAAGATTTAAAAGAAAGGAGAAAGAGGATAGATTTCCTTAAGTTTCAAATAGAGGAAATTGAGAAGGCAAATCTGGAAGAAGATGAGGAAGCTGTGCTTTCTGAAAAAAGACAGATTTTAAGAAATATCCTTAAACTAAGAGAGCTTGCGGAAAAAAGTTTCAGTCTTTTGGAAGAAGACAGAAATTCCGTATATTCAAACCTTTCGAAAGTAATAGGCCAAATTAGGGAAATATCAAAGTTTGATTCTCAAGCATACGAGATAGAAGGTATGCTCCAGTCAGCCATTGCTCAAATTGAGGAGGCTTCTTATCTTCTTAGAAAAATTAAAAGTTCCTATGAACCGGATCCTCATCTTCTTGAAAAAGTTGAAGAAAGACTTACACTTATAAATAAGCTTAAGACAAAATATGGTAATAGCATAAAAGAGATAATAGATTTTGGCTTAAAAGCAAAGGAAGAATTAGATGGAATAAACATTTCAGAAGAGTCTCTCAGCCAAAAAGAGAAAGATTTAGCTTTTTTAGAGAGAGAAGTTTTCGACTTTGCTATGGAACTTTCATCGAAAAGAAAATTAAAAAAAAGAGAAATCGAAGAAAGAATTATGAATGAGCTTAAATTTTTAGGTTTTTCTAAGCCGGTTTTTGAGGTAAAAATTAGTGAAACAGCTATTAGCAGGTTAGGATTAGATAGTGTAGAGTTTTATTTCTCAGCTAATCCAGGACAGCCTCCTAAACCCTTGAGCAAGATTGCATCAGGCGGTGAACTATCAAGACTAATGCTTGCCCTCAAGTGTGTTGAGCTTTCAATGGGAGAAACTATGGGATCTTCAATGACTCTTGTATTCGATGAAATAGATGCTGGAATTGGTGGCAAAATTGCTGAGAATGTAGGAAGAAGACTTAAAGAAGTATCGAAGCATTATCAAGTTCTCTGCGTTACTCACTTGCCTCAGATTGCAGCACTTGCCGATAATCACATATTCGTAGAAAAGCGCATAGTGGATGCAAAAACAAAGGTAGAAATAAGAACACTTAATACACAAGAGCGTAAGGAAGAGATAGCGCGCATGCTTAGCGGAAGAGTGACTGAGAGCTCTTTAGAGCATGCAGAGGAACTCTTGAAGCAGTCAACTATAAAGAATTCTCCTTAACATGAAAATGAGATTTATGAGTAAGCATAGCAAAAATAACTCTAATAAGCTTATGGGCAGTAGCCATGACAGCCTTTCTGAAAGGCAGACCGTCCTGTTTTCTTTTAAGGAAATAAGCCTTAAAGAAGGCGTTACAGCGTATGACACCGATAGTCATGAGGTAAATAATTCTTCTGAGATGACGGTTGCCTCTTTTAGAGATTCTACTTGTGCCTTGAAACTTACCGGACTGAAAAACACTAGGGTCAAGCCCTGCATAGGCAATAAGAGACTTATGAGAAGAGAAGTTGTTGATATCTCCTATCTCAGCAAGGAAAGCAGCTCCTGTTGCATCCCCAATACCGTCAATGGAAGTGATGATTTCCATCTCCTCAATTGCAATAGACTCACA
>CAKZQH010000086.1 GCA_937139565.1 uncultured Nitrospiraceae bacterium
TTACTTCTGACAATGGAAGCACAATAGTTCTTACAATTTCAGATAATGGTATTGGAATGGATGAAGAAACTTTAAAAAGATGTTTTGACCCTCTGTTTAGTAAGCATCCAGGTAAATTTGGGCTTGGACTTTCTATGGTAAGAAATATCGTTCAAATGCATAAGGGAAGTATAGAAATAAAAAGTAGCCCTAAATTTGGTACAACTGTAAAAATTTACTTTCCTGAAGCTACTTAACTACCAGTACGGGGCACTTGGAGTACTCAACAACTTTTGCTGAAACGCTTCCAATAAGAAATTTTTTAGTTCCATGCTTTCCATGGGATCCTGTAACAATAAGATCAACCTTCATCTTGTGAGCTGTTTCAAGAATTTTTTCTGCAGGATCACCCTGTCTTACGAGGAATTTGATTTCAATGGGTTTTCCAGAAAGAGATTTTCTTATTCTCTCCATTGTATCTTCTGTCTCTCTTGTTAGAACTTCTGTGATTCTCTGTCTGTCTGCATCAGAAAGTTCTGTAAGATATAACTCAGGAACCACAGCTAAAACAGTAAGGGAAGAATTCATGCTTAAAGCAATTTCAAGGGCTTTTCTTAATGCTTTGTCTGATGCTTTTGAACCATCGTGAGCTACAAGTATTCTTTGCATTTTCTACCTCCTTTTATAACTTTATGTCCTTCAATACATCTCTATTTTCAACATACCATTCAACGGTTTTTTTGATGCCTTCCTCAATGGATACTTTCGGACTCCAGCCAATATATTCTTTAGCTTCAGTTATATCAGCCCAGGTTGCATAAATATCTGCTGGATGTCTTTCCTCCCATTCTATCTTTGCTTTTTTTCCAAGCAGTTCTTCTATTAGATTGATAACATATATAAGCTCCACAGGATTATCGTTTCCAAGATTTAAGATTTTATAGCCCTCAAGATTTAAACAAGAAACCGTTGCTTCAGCTATGTCCTCCACAAAGGTAAAGTCTCTCTTTTGTCTTCCATCTCCATATACTGTAATTGGTTCTGAAGAATCTATTTTCTTTATGAATCTGAATATGCTCATGTCAGGCCTTCCAAAAGGACCATAAACAGTGAAATATCTTGGAATTATTGTGTTTATTCCATATAAATAATGATAGCTAAAGCAAAAAAGCTCGGCCGCTTTTTTTGAGGCAGGATAGGGTGCAAGAGGCCTATCGGTAACATCAGATACTTTAAATGGCATTTTTTCGTTATCTCCATATACACTTGAAGTTGAGGCAAGCACAAAAGATTTGATACCGTAGTTTTTTACACATTCAAGTAGATTAATGGTTCCTTTAACATTCGTATCAAGATAACCCCAGGGATTTAGCACTGAAGATCTTACACCTGCTCTTGCAGCAAGATTTATAATGCCGTCGATTTTATGGTTATCAAATATGGCCTTCAGTGTAGGAAGATTTTCAATATCACCCTGATAAAAGGTAAAATTTTTATTTTCCTTTAAATTTTCTAACCTTAGATGCTTTATCTTTGGATCGTAGTAATCGCTTAAATTGTCAATGCCTATGACCTTGTAACCTCTTTTTAAAAGGAGTTTACAGGTTGCCCAAGCTATAAATCCTGCACTTCCCGTTACAAAAATTGTTTGCATAGTTTATTATTTTACCACAAAATTTTATTTTCTTTGTTTAATTTTTATTTCTATCGGAATATACTTGAAATTAAAGGTTTCTCGTATTAAATTTTCAAGGAATTTTAAATGGTGAGGCTTTACTGCCGATTCATCGTTTACAAAGATAACAAAGGTCGGTGGTGATATTTTGACTTGGGTTATATAGAAGAATCTCAATTCTTTCCCTCCAGATGAAAGCACTACACTTTTGAGTTTTTCTGAGAAAAGTCTATTAAGTTCAGAAGTAGAAATTCTCCTTTTATTCTCTTTTATTATTTCATCGACTAATGGAAATATTTTTGTAAGTCTTCTTCGTTCTGATGCAGAGACAGTAAGATAGGGTGCGTAATCGACAAACCATAACTTTCTTTTTATTTCATCGGCAAAATATTTGGCTTTTTTGTCTTTCTCTTGCGGAGGTATTAAATCCCATTTGTTAATTAATATTATTAACCCTTTTTTTTGTTCTGCCACAATTCCAGCTATTTTTTGGTCCTGGTTAACTATGCCTTCCTGGGCATCAACTACAAGTATGACTATATCGGCTCTTTCAATGCTTCTTAAAGCTTTGAAATAAGAGAGTTTCTCAACAAATATTTCCTGTGACCTATCTTTCTTATAATAAGATAGCCTTTTTATTCCAGCGGTATCAATTAATAGATACTTTTTTCCGTAATATTTACAAATTGTGTCAATGGCATCTCGTGTTGTGCCTGGTATAGGGCTAACAATCATTCTGTTTTTCCCAACAAGAGAATTAACTATTGTTGATTTACCCACATTTGGTCTTCCTACAATGGCAATTTTAGGTATTTGTTCATCTTCATCTTTTTCTACTTTTATTTCAGATGGGATATTGTTTGTTATGGCATCGATTAAATCATCCATTCCATAACCTGTAATTGCAGAGATTGGAATAATTTTATCTGTACCTAAACTGTAGAATTCGATAATTCTATTTAATTTTGAAGGGTCATCGATTTTATTTAAAACCCATATAATATCCTTTCCCTTCTGCCTTAGTTTTTTTGATATTTCAATATCAAAGGGTAGTAATCCTTCTTTACTATCTAAAAGGTGAATTATGAGATCTGCTTCTTCGATTGCTAACTCTAGTTGACTGAGCATTTGTTTTTGAATGTCATTCTCTGCTTTTTCTCCTGGGAAAAAGCCTCCTGTATCCACAACAGTAAAAATTTTTCCTTCCCATTCGGCAACTCCATAATTTAAGTCTCGAGTTACTCCTGGTAGTTTATCGGTGATAGCTTTTAATTTATCTTCTTTACTTATCAACCTGTTAAAAAGAGTTGATTTACCAACATTAGGTCTTCCTACGATTACCACTGTGAACATCTTTTTTTCTCCTTAAGTTTCCGTGAAATCCTTAGGAAGAGGAATTCCAAAGGCTTTTATTTTTTTATATAGATTGCTTCTTTCAATTCCTATAATTTCTGCTGTTTTTGTCATATTCCAGTTATTTTCCTTTAGCCTTCGCAGAATAAAATCTCTTTCAAAGGCCTCTCTCGCATCTTTTAAGCTTTTATATTGAAAATAACTATCACTTTTACCTGTAGTTCTAATTATTCCTGCTTTATCTATATCCTCAAAATCAATGATATCTGATACTGTCATTATCATGAGTCTTTCCACCGCATTTCTTAGTTCTCTAACATTTCCTGGCCAGTCATAGTTTTGAAGTGCCTTTATAGCGCTCGCAGTAAGAGTTTTGCTCTTCCATCCCTTTTGTCGAACAAAGTCATTTATGAAATAATTTATAAGTTCTGGAATATCTTCTTTTCTTTGTCTTAAGGGAGGTATGTAAATAGGAACCACATTAAGTCTGTAATAAAGGTCTTCTCTGAAATTTCCCTTTTTTATTTCCTCTTCAAGGTCTTTATTGGTAGCAGAAATAATCCTTACATTTACGGTAATATCCTTAGTGCCTCCAACTCTTTGAAATTTTTGTGTTTCAATGACTCTTAATAGTTTTGCCTGGGTAAGAAGAGACATATCACCAATTTCATCAAGAAAAAGAGTACCACCACTTGCAAGTTCAAATTTACCCATTTTCTTATCAACCGCACCGGTGAAAGCTCCTTTTTCATGGCCAAAAAGCTCACTTTCTATTAGTTCCTGAGGAATGGCAGCACAGTTTACTTCAACAAAGGGCGCATTTGAGCGATTGCTTGATGCGTGAATTGCTCTTGCTACAAGTTCTTTTCCTGTTCCTGACTCACCAAGTATTAATACTCGTGAATCACCCTTTCCAATAAGTTCTATTTGCTCTCTGATTTTTTTCATCACAACTGAGCTACCAACCAGTTCATATTTTTTTGCAAGGCTGCTTTTAAGTTTGATGTTCTCTTTTTCAAGATTTTTAAACTGCAGTGCTCTTTCTGTGGTAAGAATTACCCTTTCTATGGATAAGGGTTTTTCCAGAAAATCAAAAGCTCCTTGCTTTACTGCCTGAACTGCAAGTTCAACATTTCCATGCCCGGATATCATTATAACTGGAGTATCTGTTTGTTTTTCTTTAATTTTTTGAATAGCCTCTATTCCACTCATTCCTGGAAGCCAAACATCGAGGAATATTAAGTCAATATCCTCAGCATCTAATATTCCGAGGGCTTCTTCAGCATTTTCACATTTTAAGGTTACATATCCTTCATCTTCCAATATTTCTGAAAGAGTATCAAGAATTCCCTTTTCATCATCAATAATCAGAATCTTTTCCTTCATGCAGGCACCTCAATTGTAAAGATAGTTCCCTTAGGTTTATTATCGGATACGGTAATTTTACCACCATGCTCTGTAATAATTTTTCTTGCTATAGCAAGTCCAAGTCCTGTGCCTTCTTTACTTCGTGAAAAATAGGGTAAGAAAAGTTTTTCCTTAAGTTCATCATCAACACCAGGTCCTGTGTCTGCAATTTCAATAACAAGATTATTATTTAGTTTAACAGATATATGTATCTCACCTCTTCCATTCATTGCTTTAATGCCATTGTCAATTATGTTTATGATTACTCTCTTAAATTCTTGTAAATCAAGGGGAACTTTTTTTATGTTATCTTCTACATTTAATTGAATTTTTACATCCTTATAACCACGATACAACTCTATTACCTCTTCAAGCAGAGCTACAGGATTTACCTCTTCTTTTTTTATGTCGGGTAATTTCCCAAAACGCTGGAAGGAATTTATGAGATTATTGAGAGATTCCACCTGTGAGATAATAGTTTTTGTGGCTTTTTCAAAGACTTCTTTAAAGTCATCATCATTTTTTTTCCATTTTTTTATTAGCCTCTCTGTGGAAAGTTTAATGGGAGTAAGAGGATTTTTTATCTCATGCGCCAGTCTTTTTGCAACTTCTTCCCATGCAATTGCCTGTTGAGCTTTTACAATCTCAGAAATGTCATCAAATACAACAAGAATGCCTGAAAATTTATTATCATCTGATTCCCTGAGAGATATAATTCTTGCTCTTATTATCTTATTTTTGCCATTTACTTTTACATTTAGGTCCTTTACAATTTCATAGATTCTTTCCATAGAGATTTTACTTATGAATTCCTTTAATTCATCAGATTCAATTAAAGAGAGAAGCTCGGTATAATGCTTATTCTCCAACATATTTTTTGAGATTTGAAGAATTTCCTCTCCAGCTTTATTAATTGTTAAAATTTTCCGGTCAGGACTAATGAAAATGACGCCTGAGCTTATGTTTGCAAGAATTCTTTCAAGCAAAAGATTTCTTTCTGAAATTTGGAGGTAAGCAGAATCAAGTTTTTCTATCATTTCATTGAAGGAGTTAACAAGAATTCCAATTTCATCGGAGCTTTTAGTTAGGATTTTTACCTTTAGGTCTCCAGAGGCTACCCTATTTGTTGCTTCCACCAGTTCTTTTAAAGGTCTTGTTATCTCTTGAGAGATTTTAAGTGATGTCCATAAAGCAAGAAATATAACAATTAAACTTAAAAAACCTAAAAAATAGAGATAATTTGTCTTTACTGCCTTTCTTAAGGAGCCCATTTTTAGATATTCTTCATGATGTACTTTAAGCTCTTCTACTTTTTTGGTTATTTCTTCAGGAATTTCCATTTTTGCTACTATGATTCCCTTTCTATCAGGAATTGCTGCTACAATTAGGTCTTTTGGATAGTATGAAATAAGCTGGGTTGACTTTTTACCTTGGAAAGCATCTCTAAATGCTTCTGGCATATTTGCAAAGGGTTTTTGAATCTTTTCTATGGTTATACCTTGTGGTGCTTTATTTAATTTTCCTGATGAGTAATCTTCAAGAATCATCAAAAGTTTTTCCTTTTCAAAGTCATAAAATGACCTTACAGTTGATACAGATTTCGACACCACTTCTCTATTTGCTTTTGAAAATATTTTTTCAATAGCACTTTCTAAAACTCCGCTAAAAGCTAAAAATAAAAGGGCAGATGGAATAAGAACTAATCCTACAAAAACTGTTACTATCTTCATTCTGAATCTATAACCAGGCACTTCTCTATGTTTTTCAAGATATAGACGGAAAATGCTTCTTATAACAAAAAAACCGAGTATAACAATTGAAAGAATGTTTATTACAAAGAGGGATACGATTATAAAACGGGTCGAGATTTGTTCAGAAGGGATTCTTATTAGATAGATTTCAAAGCCAAGAACCAAAAAAAGTAAAAAAGTAAGAAAAACAGGCACAAAATATTTTTTTGTCTTCTCTTTCATGGTAGCCTGAAGGTTTCTGATTCTTTAGATATTCTTTTTTCGTATTTGGGAATAAAGAATAATATATGTTCAAGCACTGATGGAAGTTTTTTTATATTGGATTCTACAGTAACTTTTATATAATATCTTCCCTTTTCAAATTGATTAACATCTCCAATTTTTACTGAATTTAATTTAAGCGCCCATTCGATAGCATCATCGGCATTTTTAAATCTCTTTTCGAATAAAATACTCCCTTCCTGACTTTTTACAGTAAATTCACCTTTAATAGGATCGGATAAGAGGTTTCTCTGAATCTGAACACCCTTTATAAACTCATCAGGAATTATTGACCATTTTTTAAAAAGTTCAATGGTAACAAGAATATTTTTACTAAGCCCGCTTTTGAAATCTTCCATAAAATCCTCAGATGGAATTATCTCGCTGTTTATTGTTAAATAATTATTTACTCTGTGTACTTCTAGCAGAACATTTTCAATTCCAAAGGCAGGAGAAAGGAAAAGAAATGATAATGTAAAAATTATTGATATGCAACTTAAAAAAGTTCTCATTCGTTTTATTCTTTATTATATTATTTTTATCTTTCTAAAATCAGCGATAGAAGGTGCTATTTTTTGAGAATCCTATGAAATTGCATTTTTTTATTGAAAAGCTTTCTATTTTTGTTATTTTTCGATTTCCATCATTTATAAGTTTTTAGAATTAGAATTTTACTTTATTTTTTATGATGTTTTATTATAAAAATCAAGTTAAATTTAATACATTTTGGAGGTTTAAGATGAAGAAGTTTTTAGTTATTGCTGGAGCAACCTTTATTTTTTTAAGTGGCTGTGCTACTAAGGAATATGTGAAAGAGCAGATTGATCCTATTAATAATCGCCTTGATAGAATCGAAAAACAACTTGAAAATATGAATAACAATATGAATAACATGAACAGGGATATTACAAATATTAAAGCAGATCTATCTAATACTAAAGCTACTGCACAGGAAGCCTTAAGGAAATCAGACAATGCTGTGAAAGAAGCAAATGCCGCCAAAATGAGCGCTGAAGATGCGGCAAGAAAGGCTCAAGCTGCTGCAGAGGCTTCTAAAAAAGCTTTTGAGCTTCATCAGAAAAAGTAATTTGACAATTTAAGTCTATAAATATTAAATTTTCAGATTATGAAAGGCCAGTTTATTCACTCTCTCTGGATCGGTCTGGTAGCAGGATGTTTTGGTGGGCTAGTAGGTCTTGGTGGAGGAGTTGTGATGATTCCTCTGATGGTTGCAGTTCTTAAGCTTACTCAGCATAAAGCCCATGGAACAAGCCTTTTTGCTCTTGTATTTACAGGACTTACTGGAGCAATAACCTATGGAATGAAGGGAACAGTGGATGTGGTAGCATCATTTATTCTCGCAGTAACTGCAATTTTTACTGCAAGATTAGGAGCTAAATTTGCTCATAGTTTACCTGAGTGGAAATTGAAAAGAGCCTTTGGAGGATTTCTTATTTTTGCTGCTCTGATTCTTCTTGCAAAGCCTTATCTTATGAATATGTATCATTTTGAAATAGGCGGAATGTATAAAATTTTATTGCTTCTTGTGGTTGGTCTTTTTGCCGGTTTTCTTGCGGGTATGATGGGAATTGGCGGAGGAACAGTCATGGTTCCTGCGCTTGTTTTGATTTTAAATTACGGTCAGCACATAGCACAGGGAACTTCTCTTTTGTGTATGGTTCCTGCAGGTGCTGTGGGAGCATACACCCATTTGAAACTTGGAAATGTTATTAAAGGTCTCTTACCTGGATTGATTACTGGAATTATTGCGGGTACATATGTTGGGTCCAATATTGCTCACGCGCTTTCAGAAGCAAATTTGAGGGTGATTTTTGCTTTGATAATTATCTGGACTGGAATTAAATTTCTCAAAACTCCAAAGCCTTCTACATGATAAAAAAAATATTAATCCTACTTTTTTTGGTTTTCCTATCATATGCAGATGCTGAGGTAGATGTACAAAAAATAACCATAAAATTTGGAAAGCACAAAGATTTTTACAGATTTGTTTTTATTGGCGAAAATGCTGAAATAACCAGTACAATTAAAGTAAATTTACAAAGCGATGGAGCAATAAAAATAGTTTTTTCAAAGAATTTTGATTTTGAATTTGAAGGCAAATCGCTATCAGAGATAGATAACATAAGAGGAATAAAAATAGAAAAGAAAGAACAAATTTTGGTGATTAAAACTTTAGATGTAAAAAATATAAAGGTTTCAAAATATGAAAATCCCTCAAGATTAGTAGTCGATGCCTTTTTTGAAGAAATAATAAAGGAAGATAAACTCTCAAAAAATATAGTGGTTCTAATTGATGCTGGTCATGGTGGAAATGATAAGGGATTACTAATAAAAGAAAACAGTGAAAAAGATCTCACCCTTTTGCTTTCAAAGGAAATTGCTGTTAAATTAACACAAAAGGGAATAAAAGCATCACTCATAAGAGCCTCGGACGATAATGTGACCATTGAGAATAGGATTAAAGTAGAGAATCAAATAGCACCTTATTTGTCAATCAGTATTCATGTATCTTCACAGGATAATTTTAAAATTTATACTTCACCAGTTAAAAAAAATATACCAAAGGACGATCCATCTAAGATTTATATGAGCGAAGATGCACTTTCAAAACTTTTTATTAAGAAAATTGGAGAAATTTTTTCAGAACCGGTTTATATGGAAAAATTACCAGTCACATTCCTTAAAGAAGCTCTGTCTCCTGCTTTAGCGATAGAGATTCCAAAGCGTTCGCTCCTGTTAGATGACAAGTATAACAATAAAATAATAGATCTCTTTGTTCAAGTAATCGGAGAATTTTTGAAGAACAGAGGAAAAGTTGATAAAAATTAATAAAAAAATAGCTATTTTAAGTATTGCTTTGTTTTTAATAATATTTTCCGTAGGAGCAGCAATTTATCTCTTTTATTGGACAAACAATAAAATTCAGCCTGAGAATAAATCTGAAACCTCTCAGAATATGGTAAGGTTTAAAATATATATTCCTGAATCCCAATCTATTCAGACAAGGGAGATTTATATGCAGAAGGAGAATTCACAGCTTAGGTCTTTAGAAGGGCTTTTAGATAGTTTTTTTAGAGAATTTTCCTCCTCTTTGAGAGAGACTAAAATCTTAGGAGTTTACAGGGATAGAGAAAATATAATTTATGTGGATCTCTCAAAGAACTTTCTCATTCAAGGCGATATATCAGGAGAATACCAACTTTTAAAAGCCTTTTACAGGACACTAAAAGAAAACTTTTCATGGATTAGCGATATTAAAATTTTAATTGAGGGAAAAGAAATTGAAAGCATATCCGGACATTTTTCAGTGGTTCCCACATTAAGGACTTCTATGGAGGATAATTAATGCAGGAGAAACCAATTGGTATTTTTGATTCAGGTGTCGGTGGTTTGACGGTTTTAAAAGAGATTTCTCGTTTATTGCCTGAGGAAGACATAATATATCTTGGAGATACAGCTCGGGTTCCTTATGGAATCCGCTCTGCTGAGACTGTCATTAAATATTCTATTGAATGTGCTACTTTTCTTTATAAAAAGGGCATTAAAATTCTGGTGGTTGCGTGTAACACTTCATCGGCACTAAGTTTGGAGACTTTGAAAGAAAAACTCACAATTCCTGTAATAGGAGTTATAGAGCCGGGTGTTAAAGCTGCCCTAAAAACAACAAGGAACGGCATAGTGGGAATTATTGGCACTGAAGCTACCGTAAAAAGCAGTGCCTATTCAAAAAAAATAAGAGAAAAGGACCCTTCAATACAGGTAATAGCTAAAGCATGTCCCTTGTTTGTTCCTCTTGTTGAAGAAGGAATTTTAGAGGGCGAGATAGCGGACCTTGTCATAGATAGATATCTTAAAGAGTTAAAAACAAGCGGGATTGATACTTTAATTCTTGGATGCACCCATTATCCCCTGCTAAAAAAATCAATCGGAAAATACATGGATGGAATTAAGCTTGTTGACTCTGCAGAAGAGGCAGCTTTAGGAGTTAGAGAAATGCTTAGTGAGCATAATTTTTTAAGGAATAGAAGAACAGAGGGATCAAAAACCTTTTATGTAACAGACGATCCTGGAAGATTTAGAAAAATAGGCGAAATATTTTTAAATTACGAAATAGAGAATATATACAAAGTATCTCTCGAGGAGGCAAAATGAGACCTGATGGAAGAAGAAATGATGAAATGAGACCAATCAAAATAAATAAGGATTTTATCAAAAATGCTGATGGCTCAGTATTAATTGAACTTGGTAACACAAGGGTTATTTGCACGGCTTCAATTGAAAATAAAGTGCCTCCCTTTCTGAAAGATCAGAAGAAGGGATGGATTACCGCTGAATACGGAATGCTTCCCCGTTCAACCCCTGTGAGAATGTTAAGAGAATCAACAGCAGGTCGAGTAGGTGGAAGAACCCATGAAATCCAGAGATTAATAGGAAGGTCGCTTAGATCAGTGGTTGATCTTGAACGACTCGGAGAAAGAACAATCTGGATTGACTGTGATGTAATAGAAGCTGATGGAGGGACCAGAACAGCATCAATTACAGGAGGATTTATTGCTCTAAGGGAGGCAATTAAGAAAGCAATGGCTGCAGGAATGCTATCGGATAATCCGATAAAAGAAACTCTTGCAGCAATCAGTGTCGGAATTATAGGAGGAGAACCAAAGCTTGATTTATGTTATAGCGAAGATTCACAGGCTGAGGTAGACATGAATATAGTAATGACAGGGAATGGTAAATTTATTGAAATTCAGGGTACTGCAGAGATATTACCATTTTCTAAGGATAGCCTTCTGCAGCTATTATCTCTTGGTGAAAAAGGCATTAGAGAAATTATCCGCGTTATAAATAGTATTGAGTAATAGCGTAATTGTCCAAAATTTTTAAATTATTCGATTTTTTGTTTAATCATTAGAATAAATGGAACAGCAGACAATTGAAGGACAACTGAGATAATTATCAGCACAGGAATGGAGATATCGTAAAGAAAACCAAGGAGTGCGCTTCCTAAAAACCAAAAGAAACCGTAGCCGGTATTAAATAAACCGTATCCAACTGCTCTTCTTTCTTTTGGAACCAATAATGCTACTGCTGCACGCATTATAGACTCTTGGGCACCCATTCCAATTCCCCATAAAATCATTCCTACAAGACAAGCATAAAATCCACCAAGAAAAACAAAAGGAGCAAAAAATGACGAAATCATAACAGAGAATGCAAGTATTCCAAGTCCCTTTTTATCAAATAAACGACCAAATATTAAGGCAGCCACTGCATCAACTCCCATGGCAACTGCATAGAAAACTGGAATCCATTCTTCTGAGACTGTGGCTATTTTTTTAAAATGATACGCGATAAGAGGAAAATCTGCGTACCCAGCACCATTTAAAGCAACAGCAACTAAATAAATCCAGTAAATCCTGTTAAATCCTTTAGTTTCAATTTTTTTAACAGTAATTTCGAGATCTCTTGGTGAAGGATAGAGAAATCTTGCAATAAGAAGAACAGTGATTGCTAGACAAGCAGGGATAATTAAAACTCCAAAGGCAGTTTGATAGGTTCCTTTAAAGTAAAAAACAGCGGCTACAATTAGAGGTCCAATCATGGCTCCAATTTGATCCATTGCCTCGTGAAAACCAAAACCCCATCCTCGTCCTATATCCACTGTTGCGTGTGATAGCATTGCATCTCTTGCAGGAGTTCTTATTGCTTTTCCTATTCTTTCTAAAACAATAAGAGCAACAGCAAACTGCCATTGTCCAACAAGAGCAAGAGCTGGAACAGCAAGAAGATTAATTAAATATCCAACTATTGTAATGCTCCAGTATTTATTTGTCTTATCAGCAACATAGCCAGATAGAATACGTAATGCATATCCTACAAATTCTCCTGCACCTGCAACAATTCCAACCATTGTTCCAGAAGCACCTAAAAGAGCAAGAAATGGTCCGGTTATGCTTCTTGCTGCTTCATAAGTCATATCGGCAAAAAGACTAACTATGCCAAGCAGAACAATAAAAAAAGTTGATTTTTTCATTTATTCAGCTTCCTTTTCACTATATAATGTAACTATTGTTACATTATTAAAAATTTTTTGTCAACATTTTTTTCTGAAAAACGGTGACTTTTAATTTTATTAAGCTTAAGAATATTTAATTTGAATTATGAGGGTAGGATACAAGTATAGGATTAAAAGGATATTGTGAGTTTTTAATATTGTCTTCTATTTGTTTTTATGGTGAAAGAAGCCAATAAATCTTGGCTTTCAACTTCTTAGAAACTGCCTCGAGCTATGAGGTTCTTCTATAGAGAGAATCGTAAGATTAAAGCATCTCGGAAGTAGAAAAAATTACAGTTTAATCGTATTTGACCGATAGCAAAAAGCAGTGGACTAATATATTTATCGTCAATCGATGAATTAATAAGAGATTAATAGATTTTTTTATGACAAAATAAAAAAAGGGAGCTTTAAGCTCCCTTTTTAATTTGGAAGATTTGTATTTTCGTCAAGCTGATGGAGTAGGTCTTCTGAATCTCCGATATTATAAGCATCTAAATCTACTGTGTCATCTGGTTGGAAAATCAGGAATCCAATTTTCAGCTTTCCCCTCTCTCTAATTCTTATCAACTTAGATTTTTGGGAAACTTCTTCTGCTATAGTAGTAGAAACGCCCTGCGATATTATGAAGGATTTAAGAAGTTTCCTGAAAAACTCCATTTCAACATCAGAAAACTCCTCTTCGTAAAATAAGTTTTCCTTGGTGAAATTACACCTCCTTCATTTTTTAATTAAAATTTTCAATGATCAGCCCTTTTCCGTAAGAGGTTTTCTGTTGGAGTTGTAAATTCTCGCTTTAAGTGTTTAGTTATAGCATGTTCAATGGGTTTTAAAAATTATAACACAAAATTCAGATCATCAATCAATCTTTATCATGAAAATTTAAAAATTTTTATGGATAAGGAAATCTAAGTTTTCAATTTAGCATTTAGTTTAAGATATAAGCCTGTTGAGTAGCAACTACAGAGTCAATCAGTTGACAAAAAGATTTTTATTTTATATTATTTATTAAGCAATCAACTTGAAGGAGGCTAAGATGTCCTATCAAGCAAAGGATTATTCAAAATTAATTGGTATGAATGGTTTTAGTGAGACGCTACTTAAAAATCACTTTACCTTGTATCAGGGATATGTGACGAACACGAATAAACTTTTAGATACTCTGAACGCTATGCTAGTTGAAGGTAAAACATCATTGCCTGAATATGCAGAATTAAAAAGAAGACTTGGGTGGGAGTGGAATGGAGTAAGGCTTCATGAGTATTATTTCGAAAATCTTGGTGGTAATGGCTCTATCTCTGAAGGTGGAAGGCTATACGGTTTAATCTTACAGAATTTCGGGAGCTTTGATAACTGGATGAAGGATTTTAAAGCAGTAGGAACAATGCGGGGTATTGGATGGGTTATTTTATATCAAGATATGCTATCGGGTAAACTTATTAACTTCTGGATTAATGAGCATGATGTGGGGCATCCAGCAGGCTGTAATCCTTTACTAATAATGGATGTTTTTGAACATGCCTTTATGCTTGACTATGGACTTAAGAGAGCAGATTATATTGAAGCATTCTTTAAAAACATTAATTGGCAAGAAGTAGAAAAGAGACTAAAATAGGAGGTAAAAAAATGGCTTATACAATCGATGAATTGAAAAATAAGATAATGAGCATGTATCCGGAGATTAAAGAGCAAAATTTCAATGTTAGCATCTATTACAGCGAAGATAAGCAGTCATATGTTATTAGACTTCAAAAAGATACAGATGAGCTTATTACTTATCTTGACAAAAAAGATGCTGATGACTGCATGAATGATATTAAATGCGTTTACTTGGGTCTTCAGGTCGGTCAATTTATTAAGAATTTTGCAGAGCGGGAACGTTTTGAAAAAGAAAAGGCTGAGGAATTTTATGTGTTCAAGTATAAGGAGATAAAAATTAATTTAGATAAGGATGGCTATCTTAAGAATTTCGATGATTGGAACGAAGATATTGCAAATATTTTAGCGGAAAGAGAAGGCCTTGGTAGTCTATCGGCAGAACAAATTGAGATGCTTAAATTTATAAGAAATTATTATAAAACTTACAACTTTTTCCCTGTTTTAACTGCAGTTTGTAAAAATGTGAATCAACCAGCCTCTTGTGTTGCAGAAAAATTTATTGATCCACTTGTTGCATGGAAAATAGCTGGACTTCCAAAGCCAGATGATAATTTAGTGAATATTGTAAAGTATGGCGTTACTCCAACATAGTGGATTACTCGATTAAAATAGGTGGCGAGGCAGGTCAGGGTATTCAGACAGTAGGGAATACCCTGACTAAAATATTTGCCCAGGCAGGATACTATGTTTTTAGTCATCAAGATTATGAGTCAAGAATAAGGGGTGGGCATAATTTTTATCAAATAAGAATCTCAGACAAGCCAATTGATGCATCACGGAGAGATATAAACATTCTTGTTGCCCTCGACACAGAGAGCATTATCCAGCATGAAAGAGAATTAGTTCATAGTGGCCATATTCTCTATGATTCATCATTTTTGAAGCAAAAATATGAAGGTGAAAAATTCCTTGATGTTCCACTTTTTGAACTTGCACAAACTCATGGTGGAAGTAAAATAATGGCAAATACAGTGGCTGTTGGTGCTGTTATAGGTATGCTCGGAATAAATTCAGACATAATGTATGATTTAATTCAAAAGACCTTTGCCAAAAAAGGTGAGGAAATAATAAATGCAAATGTAAGAGCAGCAAAGGCTGGCTACGAATATGCAAAGGAGAAGTGCCTAAGATGTTCCTTTATGGTTTCAGCCTTTGATACACCCAAAATGCTTATTACAGGAAGTGAGGCCATTGGAGCTGGTGCCATTGCCTCAGGTCTAAAGTTTTACTCTGCCTATCCAATGACTCCTTCTACAGGGATTTTTACTTTCATAGCAGAGAATGCTAAGGATTTTAACATTGTTGTTGAGCAAGCAGAGGATGAGATTGCTGCTATAAATATGGCTCTTGGAGCATCCTATGCAGGAGTTCGAGGAATGACTGGTACCTCTGGAGGTGGTTTTGCTTTAATGGTTGAAGGAATCTCCCTTGCAGCAATGACAGAGACTCCTTTAGTAATTGCTCTTGCTCAAAGACCAGGACCAGCTACAGGACTTCCTACAAGAACTGAGCAGGCAGACCTTTTATTTTCCCTTTTCGCAGGACATGGAGAGTTTCCACGAGTTATTTTTGCACCAGGAAATCCAGAGCAGGCTTTCTATCTTACGAACAAAGCCTTTGATCTGGCAGAAAAATACCAGATAACATCCATAATACTTTTAGATCAACATCTTGCAGACTCTCAGTGGAGCTATGAAAGTTTTGATCTTTCAAAATTGAAATACATTGACTATCGACTAAGAGGTGAGGATTTTAAGAGACTAAAAAGTTATGCTCGCCATGCTTTAACTGAAACAGGAATCTCTCCTTTTGGAATTCCCGGTGATTCAACGCTTCTTGTTGTCACTGATAGCGATGAACATGATGAGGAAGGGCACATTATAGAGGATGCAGAGACAAGAGTTAAAATGGTTGAAAAAAGACTTTTCAAAAAGATACCTCAAATAACTGAAGAGATTTCTGCTCCTTTATTTTACGGTAAGGAAAATCCAGATATAGTTCTTCTCTGCTGGGGTTCTATGTATGGAGCCGTAAGAGAGGTAGTCTCTGAGCTTTTATATAAATATCAGATCGCAATGATTCATTTCAGTGAAATATATCCTTTACCAAAGGATAATCAATGGATTGATATACTTGAAAAAGCAAAGACTGTAATAAATATCGAGCAAAACGCAACAAGCCAGTTTGCAAAATTACTGAGAATGGAAAAAGGCATTTACATTGACAAACACATAAACCGCTTTGATGGAAGAACATTTACAGTGGATGAGCTAAAGGAGAGGGTTTATGAGCACCTTAGATGATTTTAAGGGGAAAAAACCAGCCTGGTGTCCTGGATGTGGAAATTTTTCCATTTTAAGGGCATTTAATGAAGCCATGACAGAGCTTAATCTTAGCCCTCACGAGTTTGTTATTGTATCAGGAATAGGTCAAGCAGGAAAATTTCCTCATTATACGAGATGCCATACCTTTAATGGATTACACGGAAGAACACTTCCTGTTGCAACAGGAGTGAAGCTTGCTAATCATAGCCTCAAGGTTTTTGCTGTTGCAGGGGATGGTGATTGTTATGGTGAGGGTGGTAATCATCTTATGCATGCAATAAGGCGAAATCTTGACATAAAACTCTTTGTTCATAACAATCAGATTTATGGACTTACAAAAGGTCAGGCTTCACCCACATCAATGAGGGGTATGATAACAAAAACACAGCCCTTTGGAGTATTTTCAGAGCAGTTTAACCCTCTTTCAATGGCAATAGCCCTTAATTGTAGCTTTGTTGCTAGGGGTTTTGCAGGAGACATTGAAGGGCTAAAGAATATAATCAAAGAAGCGGTTACTCACAGAGGATTTGCTCTAATTGATATTTTACAGCCCTGTGTTAGCTTTAATAAAGTAAATACTTTCGAGTGGTACAGAAATCGAATATATTACCTACCAGAAGATTATGAAATTTCCGATCGAGTCAAAGCCTTTGAAAAATCCTTAGAGTGGGGCGATAAAATTCCACTTGGAGTGCTTTACAAGTCAGAGAGAAGCCTATTTGAAGATCAAATACCTATGATAAAAGAAACTCCGCTTGTTCATCAGAAACCTAATTTCGATAAAATAGAAAAGCTTATGAGGCGGTTCTATTAGTTTATTCTCTCTTGCAGGAAGGTAAAAAATTTTCTTCGAGAATGCACCAATTGTAAAGATTATTGCAGCAACCCGACTTTATTCCCAACTTAATCATTAGAAATTTAAAAACCTTTGTAAATCAATAGGTTATCATCTAAAGATTAGTCTACATCCACTTCAACCCAACTTCATCACTAAGAACTTAAAACCCACTGTAAATCAATGACTTATCATCTACAAATTAGTCTAAATGCCCTCTAAGCTATTTTTAAACTATCTGATTTTCCTTTAACTGTCCATATTTTCCTCCTGCCGTGTTATCTCATTTGCGAATCTGATCATCTCTCTTCGTTACGCTCTATTTTTGCGATAAGAACCTCTCTCCCTCCTGTCATTGCGAGAAGCGGGATTCCTCACTACGTTTGGAACAGGCTCCGCAATCTCGTCTCTCCCCTCTTCTGTCATTGCGAGCGTCAGCGAAGGGATCTCGTCGTTGTCTTTTCGTAAACTTTACATAGAGACCCCTTCGGGACATCGAGTCCCTCGCAGTGACAGAAAGAGACTGCCACGGCCACTTCGTGGCCTCGCAGTGACGAAAGAAGGATGTCATTGCGAGGCCTTTCTTTTCAGTCATTGCAAGGAGCATAAGCGACGAAGGGATCTCGTCGTTCCTCCTACTTGGACGAAATGAGATTCCTCACTTCGTTCGGAATGACGGTGGAGGAGTCATTGCGAGCGTCAGCGAAGGGATCTCGTCGTTGTCTTTTCGTAAACTTTACATGGAGACTACTTCGGGACATCGAGTCCCTCGCAGTGACAGAAAGAGACTGCCAAGGCCACTTCGTGGCCTCGCAGTGACAAGGAAAAAACCTTACAGTCGCTAAAGGGGTAAGATCCCTTCGGACTATAAATGTCCTCATAGTTACAAAAGTGTAAACTCTAACTTCTTATAGATCTACCTACTGCGATTATCTACTCCTTCATAGATCACTATAGCCGTTAATAGTCTCCATAGAACCATGTCTTTTGTTAATCCTAATACCCTTCACAGAAGAAAATATGCAAAATACAATGGATTAAAGTTAAAAATCAAGAAAGGGGAGTCATTTTTTTGATTCAAGTTTTGCCAGTGAGTCCTTTGATATTATTAAACATAGAAAGGGAAAAATCTGCTTTAAAAAGTGTAAAAGTTATTAGACCATATTGGGTGGGAGGGGAAGATATAAGTGTCTAAAATATTTAGTTTTTTTGAATGAAATGTTTATTCATTCGATGAAGTCGTGTTTCATGGTGCATATTCCTTTAAGTATAATGGCAACCCTCTTGATAACCTCCCAAGAGAAGATTTGAATGTTTGAATGAATGGTTTTACAAGATGGTTAACTTTTTTGTCAATTATGAATGAAAAATACCTTTTCGAAGGGATTATTTTTGAGGAAAGGCGGTTGCTTGACCTTTAGATAAAATTTTTTGTATTCTAATTTTGTTGGGCCGTTAGCTCAGCTGGCAGAG
>CAKZQH010000087.1 GCA_937139565.1 uncultured Nitrospiraceae bacterium
TCTCTCTCCGATTTCAAAGCTCAAAATCTTAACATGGCTTTTAATTCTCTCCTCTAACATTACTTAATTTTATCATTAAAGCTGAATGTATTCCGAAAGAGCCTCAATCACCTTTTTAGCTCTTATGCTCAACCCAATACTGATACCTATACAAAAACCTACTAAAAAGATCTTCAATTGTCATATTAATCATCTATTACCACTGATTTCACAGATTCTGAAGTTACTGTCTAAGTCCAAGTTATCCATAATCCCTCTTGTAAAAAAATCAAGCCCTCCTTTATACTGTATATTAAATGAGTAAAAATCTACTTATGAAAACCCCAATAAAAGTAGCGCTTCAAAATTACGGTATAATATACGGTATAAAAAGGTATTATCAAATCAAAAAACGAATTCAATTAAGAAAAATTAAAATAAGTTTTACCTCCTGCCTCAAATGGATTCCTATTCTTTTATAGCAAAGTTTTCCTATCCTGGACTCTTTATTTTATTAATTCTTGGAGGACTTGGAGTTCCCTTCTTTCCTGAAGACTTAATTCTCATTGCATGTGGCATGCTTATATCTTTTGGCATTATAAAACCATTGCCAGCCATAATTATTTCTTACTTTGGCTTAATAATCTCAGATTTTATGCTTTACTATGCAGGAAAGAAATTTGGAAGAAAAATTGTAACCAATCACAGATTTCAAAGAATCTTATCACCTGCAAAATTTCTGATTTTAGAGAGAAAATTTATAAGGCATAGCACAATAATCATGCTTCTTGGAAGACTTCTGGTAGGATTTAGGGCTCAAGTGTTCATTATTGCTGGAATCACAAAGGTACCACTTATAAAATTTCTTACAATAGATGCTTTTGGTTCTGCTGTTGTGCTTACTGTAATGGTAACAGCTGGATATATAGGTGGTAAATTTCTTGAAAGTATAAAGCAGGGCATGCTTTATATGGAGTATGCTGTTGGATTGATAATAGTTTGTGCGATTATATTAGGAATTATCTACTTTTCCTATAAATATATGACAAAAACAAATAATATTCAAAAATAATGCTTAATACACAAAAAGTTCGTTTTTGGTTGAAAATAAGTTAGTTTTTTTCTTTATGAAGAAGTTAAAGGTAGAATGCTTCGCGACATTTAATTACTACCATTGAATTAAAAAAGTTAATATTTTCAAATTTCTTTCCCATATTATCACTGTTTCGGGCTTATTTCCTGATTTGAATTTTACCTAAAAATTGTGCTATTCTTTTATTTATGCCTGAGGATTACAAAGAAACCCTTAATTTACCAAATACTAATTTCCCAATGAAGGCTAACCTCAGTGAAAGGGAGCCTTTAATTCTTAATTTCTGGAAAGAAAATAAAATTTATGAAAAACTACAGCAAAATAACAGGGCTAAAAATAAAGGTCAGTTTATACTTCATGACGGACCTCCCTATGCAAACGGTCACATTCATATTGGACATGCTTTAAACAAAATTCTAAAGGATATAATTGTTAAGTATCATTCAATGACAGGGCTTTACTGCCCTTTTGTTCCTGGATGGGACTGTCATGGTCTTCCAATAGAGCTTCAGGTCGATAAATCCCTCGGTAAGGATAAAGAAAAAGTTGATATTTTAAAGAAAAGACAACTTTGTAGAGAATATGCGGAAAAATTTATAAACATTCAAAGGGATGAATTTGTTCGACTAGGGGTTTTTGGTTATTGGGATAATCCTTACATTACCATGTCCAATGACTATGAGGCAACAATTGTAAGAGAATTTCTAACATTCGTAAAAAATGGTTATGTTTACCGTGGTAAAAAACCTGTTTATTGGTGTCCGTCATGTGTTACTGCTCTTGCTGATGCGGAAGTGGAGTATGCAGAAAAGGAATCTCCTTCTATCTTTGTTTCTTTTGAAGTAATAGATAAGGACCGATTTCCGCTGAAAGATCAATCCCTCTATGTTGTAATCTGGACAACTACTCCATGGACTTTACCTGCAAATTTAGCCCTTGCAGTGCATCCAGATTTTGATTATGTTGGGATAAAAACTTCTAAAGGTGTAATTTTGATAGTGAAAGAGGCTATTAAGAACCTTAAGGATAAAATAGAGCTTGATGAAAAGCCGATTTTTGAGGTAAAAGGTTCATATTTAGAAGGTATTAAAACTAAGCATCCATTTGTTGATAGAGTTTCAAAGATAGTTACTGCAGATTTCGTTGAAACAGGTGAGGGTTCTGGAATTGTCCACATAGCTCCAGGTCATGGAATGGAAGACTATGAAGTTGGTTTAAAGTATGGCCTCGAAATCTATGCACCTGTTGACGATAGAGGGAAATTTACCGAAGAAGTTACATATTTTGCTGGACAAAACATCTTCGTTGCCAATTCCCAAATTATTGATCTCTTAAAGGAAAAGGGCTTACTGTTATGGGAAGGAAAAGTAACTCACTCATATCCTCACTGTTGGAGATGTAAAAAGCCAGTAATATTTCGAGCAACTACTCAGTGGTTTATTTCCATGAAACATGAAAATCTAAGAGAAAGAGCCTTGGAAGAGATAGATAAGGTAAGATGGATTCCTCATTGGGGCAGAGAGAGAATTTACTCAATGGTAGAAAGAAGGCCTGACTGGTGTTTATCCCGTCAACGTAGCTGGGGTGTGCCAATTACGCTTTTTGTATGTAAAAAATGTGAACAAGTGCTTATTGATGAGACTCTTTTCAATAAAATTGAAAAACTTGTTGAACAAGAAGGCTCCGATGTTTGGTTCAGATTAGATCTCGAAGAACTGCTTCCAGATTATTCGTGTCAAAAATGTGGTTCAAAGGAATTTCAAAAAGAGAAGGACATTCTCGATGTGTGGTTTGATTCAGGCGTTAGTCATGCAGCTGTGCTTGAGAAAAATAAGGATCTTTCCTGGCCTGCAGATATGTATCTCGAAGGAAGTGATCAGCACAGAGGATGGTTTCAGAGTTCTCTAATTGCATCGCTCGGAAATAAAGGCAAAGCTCCATATAGAATTGTTCTTACACATGGGTTTACTGTAGATGGACAAGGAAGAAAGATGTCTAAATCTCTTGGAAATGTTATCGCTCCGCAGGAAATAATAAAAGGAAATGGTGCTGATATAGTTAGACTTTGGGTTTCTGCCGAAGACTACAGGGATGATATTAAGCTTTCTAAGGAGATTTTATCACGACTTACTGAGGCATACAGGAAAATAAGAAATACCCTAAGATATCTCCTTGGAAATATTTACGACTTTGATGGCAAAGATTACTCCCATAACCTTCTTGAGATTGATAAATGGGCAATGTTGAAGTTACAGAAGCTTATTGGTAAAGTAAAGAAAGCATACGAAGAGTTTGAATTCCATCAAGTATTTCATGCTATTCATAATTTCTGCGTGACCGACATGAGTGCCTTTTATCTTGATATACTCAAAGACAGACTCTACACTTTTAAAGCAGATAGCTCTGAAAGAAGAGCTGCTCAATGGGTTCTTTATCAAATTGCTGAATCTCTAATAAAGTTAATTTCTCCGATTCTGTCCTTTACAGCAGAAGAAGCCTGGCAACATCTTCCATTTAAAAAGACAGAGAGCGTATTTTTGGATGAGATGCCTGAGTTAGATAAAGGATATTTAGATGATGATCTCGAGAAGAGATGGGAAAGATTGATAGAAATAAGAGATGAGGTTAACAAAGCATTAGAGATAAAAAGGCAGGAAAAATTTATTGGTAACTCTCTTGAAGCAAAGATCATCATTAAAGCAAAAGATGACTTAATTCAATTTCTTAAACCCTATTACGAGTTCCTTCCAACTCTTTTTATAGTCTCACAGGTAGATGTCATACCTGAACATTTAGAGAAAGAAGAATTTATAATAGAAATAGAAAAAGCAGAAGGGCAAAAGTGTCAGCGTTGCTGGAATTATTCACCAATGGTTGGAGCTCTTGAAATACCTCAATTATGTCCAAGATGTTATCATGTCCTCAAATCATAGAAAAGGTAAAATCTTTTTATTAGTTTTATCTATATTTATTTTTGATCAAATTACAAAATTTTTAGCTTTAAAATTTCTCGCACCAGACAGAGTAATTAAAATTTTACCTTTTTTTAATCTTGTTTATATTGAAAATACGGGAACTGCCTTTGGAATGTTTAAATTCCTTGGATCAGGTTTTTTTATTGGTATATCATTTATTGCTATCTGTTTTCTTCTCTATATGACTTTCAAAGATAAAAAAAACTGGTTTATTTACGCTCTTATAATAGCTGGAGCTATAGGAAATGTTACAGACAGAATAATTTATGGATACGTGATAGACTTTATTGATATTCATGTAGGTGGATTTCACTGGCCAGCCTTTAATATAGCTGATTCTGCTATAAGCATAGGTATTGTTCTTTTTATCTATCAAAGTTTTAAAAAATGAAAATCTATACCTATTCTGAAAAGGAAACAAAGATATTGGGCAAAATGATTGGAACTTTTATTCAGAAGGAAGGGATAAAGACTGTTGCTCTTTTTGGAGAAATGGGAGCTGGAAAGACAGTTCTTTCAAAAGGAATTGCAACAGCTTTTAATATAGATGAAAAGGACATTGTCAGTTCAAGTTTTGTTATAGTGACAAATTACGAAGATAAGGGCTTTTATCACATTGACCTTTATAGATTAGAAAATATATCTGTAGAGGACATTGATCTTTGGGAATATTTTGAAAGGGGAACCTGTGTTGTAGAATGGGCAGAAAGGCTTGATAATTTGCCTGAAAATTCTCTAAAAATTAAGATAGATTTAATAGATGAAAATACAAGAGTCTTCATATTGGAGATTTAAATGTTTAGAAAAATATCAATACTTTATAAAGAAAACGATAATGTGGCAATAAATACAGCATTAAAAGTCCAGGATTGGCTCAAAGAGAGGGATATTGATTGTGTGCTTTTTCATTCAGTAGGTGAGTTTTCAACATTCTCCTATTCAGAAATTGAAGCTGTTCGTAATTGCGATGCTTTGATTGTCTTAGGTGGTGATGGAACAATGTTAGCTGTTTCAAGATTAGTAGAAGGAAGAGAGATTCCCATTATTGGTATAAACATGGGAACACTTGGATTCATAACCGAGATTCCAAGAGAGGAAGTTTTTGAATGTCTTGAAGAAATTTTTACAGGTAAGTATGAGACTGAAGAAAGAAGCATGATTTATGCTGAAGTTTACAGGGAAAAAGAGATTATTACAAGATATCTTGGGTTAAATGATGTAGTAATTGGCAAAGGAATAATGGCAAAAATCTCAAATTTCGATCTAATCATAAATAATGTGTATGTTGCGACAATAAAGGCTGATGGCATAATAATCTCCACTCCCACTGGTTCTACAGCTTATAATCTTTCAGCAGCAGGACCAATTCTCTACCCAACGCTTAAGGGAATTGTTTTTACTCCCATATGTCCTCACACTTTAACTGTAAGACCTATTGTGCTTCCAGATGATTTTATTATTGATATTGTAATTTCTTCTCATGCAAAGGATATATTTTTAACCATTGACGGACAGATTGGATTTGCTTTAAAGAAGAACGATAGAGTCAGATGCAAGGTAGCCAGTGAAAAAACTCGTATCATAGCTCCAATAGGAAGAGATTATTTTAAGATATTGCGAGAAAAGCTTAAATGGGGAGAGAGATAGAAAATTTATTAGATATTTTAAATTTTTATAAAGCCCTTGGATTTAAAGAATTACCATCGGGTTTTATCAATTCTATTTTAAAAGATAGAGAATCCTGTGACATGACTCATCAGGAGGCGATTTTTGAAAGCATTGATAGTCTAAACGATAGAATTAAAAAATGCTTTAACTGTCCATTAAGCAAAAGTAGAACAAATCCCGTGTGTGGGGAGGGTGATAATAGCGTAGGGCTTATGTTTATTGGAGAAGCTCCAGGAGTGGAAGAGGATAAAATTGGAAGACCCTTTGTTGGTGAGGCTGGAAAACTCCTTACAAATTTAATTGAAAAAATGGGATTTAAAAGGGAAAATGTCTATATCACTAATACAGTTAAATGCCATCCTCCTGGAAATAGAGAACCTACTAAAGAGGAAATATCCATGTGTTTTGACTATTTAAAAAAGGAGATAGAACTAATCGCACCTAAAGTTATTATGACCCTTGGAAAAGTGGCAACTTATGCTTTAAAAAATATGGAGGGGAAAATAAATGACCTTTCCATATCTAAGATAAGAGGCAAAGTGTTTTTTTATAAAAATATTCCTGTGATTCCTACCTTTCATCCTGCCTATTTACTCAGAAATAGAAAGGATAAATGGCTAACCTGGGAAGATGCACAGGAGGCAATGAGGAGGTTAAAATGAAAGTTCTTTGGGCTCCATGGAGAATAGAGTATATTTTAGGAGAAAAAGAAAAGGGATGTATATTTTGTGATAAACCTAATGACAATAAAGATAGGGAAAATTTAATTTTGTATAGAGGAAAACTTTCATTTATTATTATGAACAAATATCCCTATAGTTCTGGACATCTTATGGTTGTTCCTTACAGGCATGTTCATACTCTCGAAGAACTAAACACAGAGGAACTTACTGAATGTATGATACTAACTGTAAAATCAATAAAGTGTCTGAGAAAAGTAATGCATCCTGATGGTTTTAATATAGGTCTTAACATAGGGGTTGTGGCATCTGCAAGCATTGATGAACATCTGCATTGGCATATTGTGCCTCGGTGGGCAGGAGATGTGGGGTTTATGACTATTTTAGAAGATGTGAGAGTAGTGCCTGAACACATACTTATTACCTATGACAAACTTTATCCATGCTTTAAGGAGGAGTGCTGATGGAAATAGAGGATAAAATTAAAAGAGCATACGAAGAGTCAATAAGAGTAAAGGAGGAATTTTTTAGGGAAAATATATCTTTGATCAAAGAAGTAGCTGAGCTAATTGCAAGGGTTTTAAATGAAGGAGGAAAAATTCTAATTTTTGGAAATGGTGGAAGTGCAACGGATGCTTCTCATATTGCGGCAGAATTTGTAAATAGATTTAAAAGAGAGAGACCTGGCTTACCAGCTATTGCTCTTAATACTGATATGGCTGTCCTTACAGCCATTGCAAATGACTATGATTATTCAGAAATTTTTTCAAAACAGATAAAGGCTCTCGGACAAAAAGGCGATATCGCCATAGGAATTAGCACCTCAGGATCCTCGAGAAATGTCCTTAAAGCTGTGGAAGTAGCCAAAAAAAGGGGGCTTACTACAATAGCTTTTACAAGTAAAAAAGGAGAAAAGCTCATCTCCCGTGTGGATTACGCTTTTGCAATATCATCGGAAGACACACCAAGAATACAGGAAACTCACATTACATTAGGCCATATATTGTGCGAGCTTGTAGAGGATATTCTATTTGAGTTACCAGCAACAAAAAAGAGAGTTAAAGGATGAAAGTTTTAGGAATTGATCCTGGAAGCAGACATTTCGGTTATGGAATTGTATGTGAAAATACGATGAAAATTGAGTATGCAGGTACTCTTAACATTTGCAGCTCAGAGAGAATAGAAGAAAGACTTAAATATATTTATGAAAGACTTACTGAAATTATTGAAAAATACTCACCAAATGAAATGGCAATAGAAAAAATCTTTGCTGGTAGGAAAATTCCATCTTCCTTTGTATTGGGTTATGCAAGAGGGATTGCTCTTTTGGTTGCTGCACAACATGGAATTCCCGTGTATGAATACTCTTCAACTGAGATAAAAAAGGCGCTCACAGGTTATGGAAGAGCCCATAAGATTCAAGTGAAGGGAATGGTTAAAAACTTATTAAACCATAACGGTAAAATATCCTATGACTGCTCTGATGCTTTAGCTGTGGCAATTTGTCACATTCATTCAAAGAGTCTTTTAAAAGTGTTAAAATAATAAAATGCTTGATTTTATTAAGGGAGAAGCAGTTATCATTAAACCTAATAAAGTTGTGATTGAAGTTGGAGGTATCGGTTTTTCCGTAAAAGTTCCTTTTAGAGTATCTCAGCAGATTCAAAAAAAAGATGAAGTTCAGCTTTTTACCTCTCTTAACCTAAAAGAAGATGCCATTGAACTTTATGGTTTTTTAGAGGTCTATGAAAGAGAACTTTTTGAGGAGTTAATAAAAATTTCTGGAATAGGACCTACTACAGCAATGAATATTTTATCAACCTATGATAGGGAAAGTTTAAAAAACATCTTAGAAAAGGAAGACATAAAAGCTCTAAGTCGAGTTCCAGGAATTGGTAAAAAAACTGCCCAGCGAATTCTTTTGGAGTTAAGAGGAGTATTACCTTACTTCAAATATGAGCAGGATCAAAAATATGATGATATTCTAGCTGCCTTATTAAACTTAGGATACAAAAGAAATGAAGCAAAAGAGACTCTGGATAAAATTTATAACAAAGACAAAGATGAGGCATCTATTATAAAGGAGTGCCTCAGAGTTCTGACAGATAAAAATGCATAATAGCGAATTATTGGATATTACCCTTAGACCAAGAACACTTAAAGATTTTATCGGTCAGCATAAGATTAAAGAAAATGTAGATATTTTCATTAAAGCCGCATTGTTAAGAGGAGAACCACTTGACCATGTTCTTTTCTGTGGACCTCCGGGATTAGGTAAAACTACCCTTGCAACGGTTATTGCCAATGAACTTGGAGTAAATATTAAGAGTACATCAGGACCTGTACTTGAAAGAGCAGGAGATGTGGCAGCGATACTAACAAATCTTTCAGACAGGGACATATTATTTATTGATGAAATTCATCGATTACCGAGAGTGATAGAGGAAATTTTATATCCTGCAATGGAGGATTTTAAGCTCGATATAATTGTTGGACAGGGACCTTCAGCTCGCTCAATCAAAATAGATCTGCCCAGATTTACATTAATTGGTGCAACTACCAGGACGGGTCTCATAACTTCTCCGCTTAGGGATAGATTTGGAGTTGTATTTAGACTAGAGTTTTACGCTCCCTTAGAGCTTAAGGAAATAGTAAAAAGATCTGCGAAAATTCTCGGAATACTTATCGAGGAAGATGCAGCAATGGAAATTGCAAGGAGATCGAGGGGAACTCCAAGAATAGCTAACAGACTTTTAAAGAGAATTAGAGATTTTGCTCAAGTTAACGATAAAGAAATCATAGATATCGAGATAGCAAAAAAAGCTTTATTAGCAATGGATGTTGATGATTATGGTCTGGACGAAATGGACAGAAAAATTCTTCTTACAATTATTGAAAAATTTAATGGCGGACCTGCTGGAATTGAATCAATAGCTGCTTCTCTAAGAGAAGATAAAGATACAATAGAAGATGTTTATGAACCATATCTCATGCAGGAAGGATTCATTGAGAGAACCGCAAGGGGCAGGGTAGCAACTTCTCTTGCCTATGAAGTTTTTAAAAAGAAAATTCCTGAGAGGCTCTTTTAACAAATGAGACTTCTTTTACATACCTGCTGTAGCAACTGTGCTTTGCATCCCATAAAAAGTCTTGAACAAGAAGGATTTGAGATAACTTTATTCTGGTTTAATCCCAATATACAACCCTATACTGAGTATAAAGAGAGACTTGAATCTTTAAAAAGATTACAAAGTTTATGGAACCTCGAGATATATTATGATGAAGATTACAGGAAATTTTATAAATTTATCCGATTAGTCTGTGGAAAAGAAATGGATAGATGTTCAATTTGCTACAGATTACGCTTAGAAGAAACTGCTAAAAAGGCTTTAGAACTCGGATTAGAATACTTTACCACGACCCTTTTAATAAGTCCTTATCAAAAGTTTGATAAAATAATAAAAATAGGGAGAGAACTTGAGAAAGAGTATGGGGTTTCCTTTATTGAAAGGGATTTTAGAGATGGGTTTAGGGAAGCCATGTCATTAGCCAGTAAAATGGATTTTTATAGACAGAAATACTGTGGCTGTATTTATTCGGAAGCTGAGAGATATTTGAAGGTAATTGATTATGAATGAAATAGGAAAATTTCTGATTCTGTTGGGAGTAATATCTATAGCGGTTGGTTTATTTTTAATGCTTTTAAGTAAATTTTCCTTTGTCGGCAAAATACCGGGCGATATAGTTATTGAAAGAAGAAACTTTACTTTTTATTTCCCATTAGGAACATCGATAATTTTAAGTATTTTACTCACTCTAATATTTTATTTGTTGAGTAGAAAATGAAGATTTTATTGAGATCGATAGCCATAGTAATTTTTATCCTTTTATTTTTCTCTCCTTTTGTCCAGGCAATGGATAAAAATCACAATTCATATATTCGAGTCTTGATTAGCGAGAGAAGGCCTACATCAAATAATTTAGAAAAGATTAAAAAGGTAACAGCAAAAACGATTATTTCAGCTTCTACTTATCAAGGTGAAATAGAAATATGGAAGGGCGATGACGGATACTATCTAATCAATGTGATTGACCTTGAAGAATATGTTAAAGGAGTAGTTGCTTCAGAGGTAGGAATCCATTGGCCAGAAGAAGCACTTAAAGCTCAAGCGGTTTTAGCTCGAACCTATGCAGTAGCCCATATACTTAGAAATCGAACAAGAAATTTCTATGATGTTACCTCATCGGTATTTCATCAGGTTTACAAGGGAGATACAGAATCGGAAGAAGTAGAAAAAGCTGTTAATTATACTAAGGGACAAATCCTTAAATATAAGGGAGAACCTATAATGGCATTTTATCATGCTTGCAGTGTGGGAACAACTGAAGATTCGAAAGAGGTTTTTGGTCGTGAATATCCCTATTTAAAACCAGTGGAGGTTCCTTTTACTCCTTCTCCATATACTCTCTGGGAGAAAAAGATTTCTTTTGAGTTACTAAAGAAAGCTTTATCTATGAATAGTATTAATGATGTGGAAATAGCAAGCTATACAAAAACTGGAAGAGTAAAAGAATTAAAATTTATCGGTGACAGGAATGTAAAAATAATTGGAGCCTATGAATTAAGAAGACTTCTTCAATGGACATTATTACCAAGCACAATGATTAAATCTATAAGAATTGATAGTGATGGAGTAATATTTGAAGGACAAGGGTTTGGACATGGAGTTGGAATGTGTCAGTGGTGTGCTTTTCAAATGGCCCAAGATGGTATGAATTATAAACAAATACTTAAATATTTTTATCCTGAGACAGAGATAGGTAACTTAAATGAAAATAACTGAACTTGACTACTCTCTTCCATTAGACTTAATTGCCCAAGAACCACTAAAAGATAGAGATAGATCTCGCCTTTTAGTGCTGCATAAAGAATCTGGAGAAATTGAACACAGATTATTTTTTGAAATAATCGAGTACTTCAAAGATGGAGATTTACTCATACTTAATAATACAAAGGTTATTCCGGCAAGACTCATTGGTAAAAAGCCAACCGGTGGAAAATTAGAGCTTCTACTTATAAAAGAGAAAAAATCAGAAGGTAGTGGTACTGTCTGGGAAATAATGACAAAAGGTGATTACGAAGGAAAGATTGTTATTGAAGGCAAAGAGTTTTTGATTAGAAAAAACTCTGATGGCAAAGAGTTATTATTTATTCAAATGGATTCTGAAGAGGCTAAGAGATTTATTCATGAAAAAGGTTTTATGCCTTTACCTCCTTATATAAAAAGAAAACCTGAGAAGAAGGACAGAGAAACCTATCAGACTGTATATGCAAAACAAAATGGTTCTATTGCTGCACCAACTGCAGGACTTCATTTTACCACCGAACTTCTTAACAGGATTGTGGCAAAAGGAATTTCATTGAGGGAAATTACTCTTCATGTAGGTATCGGAACTTTTAAAATGATTAAGACAGGGTATTTGAAGGATCATCAAATGGATTCAGAGTATTTCGAAATAGAAAAAAGGCTTTTAGATGAGATCAAAGAGGCAAAAAAAAGAGGCAATCGGGTTTTTTGCGTTGGAACAACTACAACAAGAGCTCTTGAGGGATATGCTTCTGAGGAGTTTATTGATGTTGGTTCAGATGAATTCAAAATTAGAGGATATACAAATATTTTTATATATCCTCCTTATAGATTTAAAATTGTGGATGCTTTAATCACTAACTTTCATCTTCCTCGCTCAACACCTCTTTCACTTGTTTTTGCATTCAGTGACCCTATTAAAATAAGAAAAGCCTATGAAATTGCCATAGAAAAAAGATATAGATTTTTTTCCTATGGCGATGCTATGTTAATCTTATGAAACAAAAGGGAGATGAATTAATTGTGATTAATAAGAGAGTATTTATTTTAATTTTAGCAGCAATTTCAGTAATAGGAATTATTATTGGCTATACAATAGGTTATATTACTACTCCTGTAAAGGAAGTATATGTGCAAAAGGAAAATGAAAGCGAGAAAACCGTTCTTTCTCATACAGTAGAAACGGCATTTGCAAAAAAGCAGGAGCAAAATCCTGTTCAGATAGAACAGAAAAAAGAACAGCCTGAAAAGCCCAAATCTGAAGAGCCAGAAAAGAAAGAACCTCAAGTGGAAATAGTAAAAAAGGAAGACACCAAACAAAATGAGGTAGTTAAGCCAGTAAAAGAAATTCCTAGTAGAAAAGCCCATAGACACTTAGGCATGAAAGAGTTAAAGGCTTCAAAACATGCTATTTATACAATTCAGGTTGGTGCATTTTCCGATTCGAAAAATGCTAAAGATTTACAGGAAAGACTTAATAAAGAAGGATACCGTGTTTTTTTAGTTCAAGAGGATCTTTACAAAGTCAGGATGGGAAACTACCAAAAGTATGCCCAGGCAAAGAAGATTTCAGAGGAATTAAAATCTAAAGGTATTGAAAGCTACATATTAAAAGTATCGCAAGATTTGAAAGGAGATAAAAAATAGCACGTATATTGGAACTTGATGAAGAAAGGGAATACCCCTTTATTCATGGAGGCTTAGATAAGATATTCAAGCTAATTGAGGATGCATTGAATGTCACACTAAGTGTCCGTGGCAATAAGTTAATTATTCAGGGTGAAGATGAAAGGGATATCGCGGAAGCAGAGAAGATAATAGAAGAAATAAGAATTGTAAATAAAGAGGGATATATTGTTAAACCCGAAGACATTATGCATTCTCTTCAGGGCTTGAAAGAAGGTCAGGCTGTTTCCATAGTGGGCCTTTTTAAAGGTGGAATTCCTTTACCCTCTAAGAAAAGGGTAATTATTCCAAAGACAGACAACCAGAGACAATACATTGAGGCAATTTTAAAGTACGATATAGTTTTTGGCATAGGACCTGCTGGCACAGGAAAAACCTATCTTGCCATGGCCATGGCAATCCACTTTTTACTTAATCGAATTGTTTCAAGAATTGTACTTGTAAGACCTGCTGTAGAGGCAGGAGAAAAGTTAGGTTTTCTACCTGGTGCTATAGAGGAAAAGGTGAGCCCATATTTGCGACCACTTTATGATGCTCTTTATGATATGCTTGATCTTGATAGAGCATCCAAATTAATTGAAAAAGGTGCAATTGAAATTGCACCCCTTGCATTTATGAGAGGCCGCACCTTAAATGACGCCTTTATAATTCTTGATGAAGCACAAAATACCACAACCGAACAAATGAAAATGTATCTTACAAGGCTTGGATTTGGCTCAAAAACAGTTATTACAGGAGATATAACTCAAATAGATCTTCCGCCTCAGAAGGTTTCTGGACTTGTCGAAGCTCTTCGTATTTTGAAGGGGATAGAAGGCATAAAAATTATTCACTTTACTGAAAAAGATGTGGTCAGACACAGACTCGTTCAGGAGATTATAAAAGCCTATGAAAAATACGAAAGACAGCCAACCTCTTAAACCTGTTGTTCCAAATAGAAGTTATTTAAGAAAGTTAATAGATAAATTTAAAAATACTCAAAATGGAAAGCAGAGCAAAAAGTTCATTGATAGAGAAATATTCTATGGTATTATCTGCCTTTCTATTGTAATTTCTCTATTACTACATGATTATAAAAATGGGATTCTTTCTTTTTTAGGAAGCACTATACTTACTTCCATTCTTCTTATCTTTTTCTACAGAGATTTGCGTAGATATAAACCTGCATATTTGAAAAAGAAAAAAATGCTTATTCTTTTGGGAATTCTTATTGTTTTTAATTTGATTGTTGCTCGAATATTTGAATACATATTTTATGTATTTTCGAGAGGTTTAAACCTTGAAAATCCTCTCCTCCATTATTTTGGGATACCCCTTGCAATAGGTGCAGTTATTGTAGTGATGATTTTTGATTTTCACACAGCAATTATTTTTTCTTTAATTTTGAGTTTGCTTATTGGTATTTGGATAAAAACATCACTATTTCCGCTTTATGTATTTATTACATGTCTTATTGCTGCTTTCAGTTTAATGAGAGTGAAAAAACGAAGTGATATAATTAATGCAGGCGCCTATATTACTTTGCTTACATTGATATCTTCGCTTTCTATTCTCTTTATATTAGAAGAGGCTTCTATTTCATCAGCCTATTTTTTACTTATTTTCTCATTAATAAATGGTTTTACCGTATCTGCTCTATGTTTTTTGGTCTTACCTGCCTTAGAAAAATTTTTTAAAGTAGCCACACCTTTGAGTTTAATTGAACTTCTTGACATCGATCATCCTTTAATGAAACAACTATCCTTAGAGGCTCCTGGTACTTATCATCACAGTATGGTAGTTGGAAGTCTCGCTGAAGCTGCAGCAGAGGTTGTTGGAGTAAATCCTTTACTTGCAAAGGTAGCCTCTTACTATCACGATATAGGAAAAATAAGAATGCCTGATTATTTTGTAGAAAATCAAACCGGTTGTGTTAGCAAGCACGAAAAACTTAGTCCTCATTTAAGTAGTATGATAATAATCTCTCATGTAAAAGATGGAGTTGAACTTGCCAATGATTTTGCTCTACCTGAAATCCTAAAGGATGTGATACAACAACATCATGGAACTTCCTTGGTTACATATTTTTATCAGAAAGCAGTTAAAGAGCAGGAAAGTCCTCCTTCAGAGGTGGATTATCGATATCCGGGCCCTAAGCCTCAGACTAAACTTGCAGCTCTTATTATGCTTGCTGATGCTATTGAAGCTTCTGCAAGAACTCTTGATGAACCAACTCCAGCAAGAATCTCAAATCTGATTGACAAGATAACAAAAAATATCTTTCTTGATGGCCAGTTAGATGATTGTGAGATCACTCTTAAGGATTTAATTGAGATAAAAAAGAGATTTGAATACGTTCTAACAGGAATCTTTCACAGAAGAATTCCATATCCAGAAACAGAAAAGAAAGAAAAAAAAGAATGAAAATCATTGTTGAATCATCTAACAGACAAAGAAAAATAAGAATTTCTCTAAAAAGACTTGAAAGGACTACCAAAAAAATACTCAAAGTATTGACAGAGGAACTATATAAAATAAATACTTCTCAAAAAAACACAGTGACTATTTCTGTTGTATTTATTGGAAGCAAAAAAATGAGAGAGCTCAACCACAAGTATAGAGGAAAAAATTATAATACCGATGTTTTATCTTTTTCTTATCATGATAACGAAGCATCGTTAGAGGAATTTTTTATTGGTGAGATATTTATTAATCCCGAAAAGGCAAAAATTCAGGCCAGACAATATGGAGGGACCCTTTGGGAGGAGATTAACAGACTTTTAGTGCATGGAATTCTTCATCTTTTGGGCTATGACCATGAGAATTCTTCCATCTCCGCCAGAAAAATGCGGAAGATGGAAGAAAAAATTTTAAAAATTCTTCTACAGGCCTAACTCTTCAGGAGTTCCGATTCTTCCAAGAATACCGCTTGCAGCAGCCACAGCAGGATTACTTAAATAGACTTCGCTTTCAGGATGTCCCATACGACCAACAAAGTTTCTATTTGTAGTTGCAATTGCTCTTTCACCTTTTGCAAGAATGCCCATGTGACCTCCAAGACAGGGTCCACAGGTGGGCGGTGAAACAACTGCTTCTGCTTCTATGAATATCTGGATTAATCCTTCATTCAACGCATCCATGTAAATTTTTTGTGTAGCAGGAATTATTATCATCCTTACTTCTGGATGAACCTTTCTACCCTTTAAAACCATTGCAGCTTCCCTTAAATCCTCAAGTCTACCATTCGTACAAGAGCCTATTACTACCTGATCAATTTTGATATGCGAGAGTTCTGCTGCTGGTTTAATATTAGATGGAAGATGAGGGCAGGCAACTATGGGTGGGATTTCGGAGCAATTGTATTCTTTAATTTCATGATATTTAGCATCTATATCAGAACTTACAAACTTATATGGTCTTTTTGCTCTATGTTTTACATATTCCTCAGTAATTTTATCTGGAGCGATTATACCTGCCTTTGCCCCAGCTTCTATTGCCATATTGCACATACTAAATCTTCCACTCATTGGCATATTTTCTATAACTTCTCCGCAAAATTCCATTGCCATATATGAGGCACCATCAACTCCAATATCACCTATGGTATAAAGAATTAAATCTTTTCCTCCGACCCACTTTTGTGTTTTTCCATAATAGATAAACTTTATTGTCTCGGGAACCTTAAACCAACATTCTCCTGTAGCCATTGCAATTGCAGCATCTGTAGAACCTACTCCAGTTGCAAAAGCACCTAGTGCTCCATATGTGCATGTATGGCTATCAGCTCCGATAACTAAATCTCCTGGTAAAACTATACCCTCTTCAGGTAAAAGAGCATGTTCAATACCTACTCTTCCAATTTCAAAATAATGTTTGATTTTGTATTTCTGGGCAAACTCTCGCAACATTTTACACTGCTCTGCAGCCTTTATATCTTTTTGCGGAGTAAAATGATCTGGTACTAAAGCTATTTTTTCTCTGTCAAAAACATCCCTTACTCCTAACTTCTCAAATTCTTTTATTGCTATAGGTGCAGTAATATCATTTGCAAGAACAATGTCAACCTTCGCATTTATTATTTCGCCAGGCGACACCTCTCCTCTGCCTGCGTGTTCAGCAAGAATTTTTTCAGCAATTGTCATTCCCATATGAACCTCCTGTATAGTATTTTAAAATCCTATTATTGCATAAAAAAATATAAATTATCAAAAATAAGAGATGGACACAATAAAAATAAAACTTGAAAAATTATACTCTTCCTTTGATTTCGATTCAGCTATAAAGCGAGATCCTATAAGGTTTCCAAAAAGATACTCACATCCATTGGATATTGAAGTAGTTGGCATCATAGCCTCTTTTTTTGCCTATGGAAGCATTAAGTGTTTCTGTAATTTTCTTGACAGACTGTTTAGTTTTATGGGAGAAAATCCAGCTGATTTTATTCTTAACTTTAAGCCATCCAACTTGTTAGAAAGGCTAGAAATTAAGTATAGATTCAGTAATATCGAGGATATTGTAGCTTTTTTATTTATTCTTCAAAATCTTTTAAAGAATGCCCCTTCTCTTGAGAACTACTTTAGAAATAAGAATAGTAGTTCTATCATATTTAAGATTTCAAATTTTATTGAAAAATGCCTTGAAGTAGATTTAAAACCAATCTATGGTAGAGATATCAAAACAAGAGGGCTTCTTCACTTTTTTCCTCATCCAAATAGGGGTAGTGCCTGTAAGAGAATAAACCTCTATCTTAGATGGATGGTGAGAAAAAGGGATATCGACTTTGGCATATGGAAGACGATTAAACCTATCGAACTTATAATTCCTCTTGATGTTCATATCTGGAGAATTTCACAAAAGTTAGGATTTACAACGAGAAATTCGCCAAACCTTAAATCTGCCCAAGAAATTACCAATTTCTTAAGAAAAATAGAACCCAATGACCCCTTAAAATATGACTTTGTTCTTTGTCATGGAGATATTAATTCGTTGATTTAATAATAGCCATCAATAGAGAAATTGACCACGAAACTTGTTTTAAAAGTTCGTCTTCACTAGGCATTCTTTTTTCAAGATAACATTGGTTAGCTATTTTTATAGCAGAATTGGCTATGGCTGATATCTCATTCTTAAGCTGTTCCGTTGATTTTAGATCGATATTTTTAATGTGCTCATTTATTTTACTGTGAATATTTGGGTCATTATTTAGATAATAACTAAAGGCTTCATCAAATTTATAGTGGTAATCCCTGTTAAATTTTCCCTCCTCTTCATAGACTTTTCCATCTCCTGAAGGCTTATCTGCATAAGGGAAATTATGTAGAGGTTGGGATAAATCTCCTACAAAATGGGCAATTGTCACCATATAATATTCGTAGGCAAGTTGATTGTCAGGCTTTGTTCTATCAAGATTTTTCATCTTTTCGTAAAGGTCAACTATTTTCCAGTAAAGGATGCCTGCAGGATGTGGAACCAAAACTCTAAAGGAATTACCTTCGAATTGGATATTTACTTCACTAACCTTAAATCTGTCGATATAATCTGCTGTTACAATTGTGTTTGGAGCTGCATCATGATAATGAAATGGCCCCAAAAGATCGTGATTTTCATCTCTAATTATATCAGGCATACAAGCAGCTTCTGGAATTCTTATTCCTGCTCTTTTAGCAATATATGCGTGGGTTTTACAATCCCAAGCATAGGACACGGAGATAAAAAGAAATATGAAAAAAACAGAAATAAAAAAGAAAACAACATTCTCTTTTCGAATAGAGCTCATAAAAAGTCCTCCAGATTATATTTTATTGGCAGGAATCTATTAGGACCAAAGATTCCTGCCAATTCTCTTATAGTCTATACTGAAGCTGCCACCTGATAAATGTGGCACTTTTTGCTTTCTCAGAGTAGAAATTCCCTGGTTCAAAATACTCAAGCTGAAGCATGGCATCCAGATTTTTGTTAAACTTATAGGTTCCAATAATAGCCCAAAGATCACCTCTGTTTTTTCCGTCATTAGAGAACATATCTTTGTATGTTCCATCTGTTATATTTGTCTCCTCATCAGCCCAGAAGTGTTGATAGGATAAAGTAATGCCGAGGTCTTTGATTGGGCTAAGCTTTAACTTAGCCACAAAGGCTTTTAAATTTGTCCAATATCCAGGTATTGGGCCTCCTTTCCCGGCAGTTTCAGGAATTAAAGTATATATTAACAATTCGTTCCACTGGGGTGCTCTCGAAAAGAGAGGATTAAAGCCTTCATCCTTCTTGGCAGTGTCACTTTTATCTCCTGAAAGATATACATATCCTGCTTCTAAAGAGGGAGTAGCTGGCAACTGTTTAAAGTCATAACCTAAGAACGCATATCCTCCAACTCCTCTTCTTTTCTTTCCATTATCATACTTTCCGAATTGTCTTGCAATTTCTCCTCTTATGAAGAAATCACCAGTTTTAAAAACTGCTCTCATGCCTAAGGTATTTATATAACTTTCAGCTACTACATCGGATTGCTTCTCTTTTTTATAAATATAATAGGGTTCAATGGTCAATATATCCAATATTTTATTTCTTCCGTATATCCAGAATCCTCTTTCATCAGAACCTGAAAGTCTTTTTTTGTGATCAATATATGCACCACGAGGTTTTTTATCATAATAGGCTGGATGAAGGCTTGGTAAAAAGATGTCTGTGGTAGGATTTGATACATATACGAGATCAACTGAGTGACCCTGAGCAATGTTAATTGAAGCTTTTATTGCATTAAAGTAAAAAGTTCTGGAACCATCACCAGGAGTTCCATCTAAAATCAAAAATCCCTCACCATACATATCTTTTCCAAGAAAATCCTGCCTACCTATTCTAAAGCTTATTGGTAGATCAAAGGGTTTTTTAATGTCAATGTAAAGATTGTCAATAACAATCTCGTCCTGATCAAATCTCTTTTTATTTGTGACTATACTACCCACATAATCTAGTGGAAGCCTATAGGGACCAGTGTAATATTTAGGTTCAGTAGCTATTCTTGCATATGCTCCAAATTGTTCACTGAATTTCATGTAATTCCATAGCTGAATTCTCAATCTAAAGAAATTTCTGTCTGGTTGATCATCTCTTGCAGTTCCGAGAGACACCACATTGTCCCATATCTCCTGCCTAAGCCTTATTGAAGCTCCTGGTTCGTTTTCTAATGCCTCACAGATGCAAACAAAAAATAAGAGAAAACAAAGGAACAAACTAAATGGAACAACATATTTCCCCATCTTCTACCTCCCATATAAATAAAAATTGAAGAATTATAACATAGAAAAAAATTTTTTTTGTAAACTTTTTTATTCATAAAAATTTAAAAAACTTTTGGTTATTTTTTTTATTTTGTTGTAAAATTGAAAAAAACAACTGCGGAGGTGTTCTATGAGAGAAGAAGAGATCATCGAGATTTTAAAGAGAGAGAATGAGGAGTTTAAGAAGCTCTATGAAGAACACAGGCAGCTTGATAGCATTCTTGATGAAATGAATAAAAAGCCCTATTTAACACCTGATGAAGAAATTGAAAAGAAAAGAATGCAAAAAGAAAAGTTACAAAAAAAAGATAAAATGGCTGAAATGGTTAGACAATATAAATTAAAGCTTAGTGGGGAGGCAATTAAGTGAGAAGCGATACGGTAAAGAAAGGAATTGAAAGAACTCCCCATCGAGCTCTTCTATATGCTACCGGAATTCCCAAAAGTCAGATGAATAAGCCCTTTATCGGAGTTGCAACAAGTTTTACAGACATTATTCCTGGCCATATTTCCATGGGAGAACTTGAAAGATTTATTGAAAAGGGAATTCATACTAGAGGTGGCTATCCTTTTTTCTTTGGTATTCCTGGTATTTGTGATGGAATAGCAATGGGACACAAAGGGATGAAATATTCTCTACCATCAAGGGAATTAATAGCAGATATTATAGAATGCATTGTAGAGGCCCATCAATTTGATGGGATTGTGTTACTTACCAATTGCGATAAAATTACTCCTGGTATGTTAATGGCTGCTGCAAGACTGGATATTCCAGCAATTGTCCTTACTGCAGGACCAATGCTGGGAGGATTTTATAAAGGACAGAGAAGAAATCTTACTTCCGATACCTTCGAGGCTGTTGGAAAATTTAAAAAAGGCCTCCTTACTCAGGAAGACCTTGAGGGACTGGAAATGTGTGCCTGTCCAACCGCTGGTTCCTGTCAGGGAATGTATACTGCAAACACCATGGCATGCGTTACTGAAGCTCTTGGAATGAGCTTGCCTGGTGTTGCTGCCACACCGGCAGTTATGTCTGAAAAAAGAAGACTTGCCTTTGAAACAGGTTTTAAAATTGTTGAACTTATTAAAAATAAGGTTAATGCAAGAAAGATACTCACAAAAGAAGCTTTTTACAACGCCATAACTGTGGATATGGCATTAGGAGGTTCAACAAACACTGTTTTACACATAAAAGCTATAGCTAATGAGGCAGGAGTTGAACTTCCCCTTGAAGTTTTTGATGAGATAAGTAGAAAGACGCCTCATATAGTTAACATTATTCCCTCTGGAGAGCACTACATGGAAGATCTTTACAGGGCAGGTGGTATTCCAGCAGTGCTTAAGAGATTAAAAGATAAGTTATATTCAAATCCAACGGTATCAGGAATGGATATTAAGGAAATAGCAAAAAAAGCTGAAATTTTTGATGAAAATGTTATTCGCTCTTTAAAAAATGCCTACCATAAAGAAGGAGGTATTGCTGTATTAAAAGGTAATCTTGCTCCTGATGGTGCAATAGTTAAACAGACCGCTGTTTCTGAAAAGATGCTTAAATTTGAGGGTATTGCAAGATGTTTTGATTCCGAAGAAGACGCAATGAAGGCTATTTTAGAAGGTAAAATTCAGAAGGGCGATGTAATTATTATAAGATATGAAGGACCTGCAGGCGGACCTGGAATGAGAGAGATGTTGTCACCGACAAGCGCTATAACTGGAATGGGACTTAATGAAGCAGTTGCTTTAATTACAGATGGAAGATTTTCAGGTGGTACTCGAGGCCCTTGTATAGGTCATGTATCACCGGAGGCTGCAAAGGGTGGGCCTATTGCAGCTGTTAAAAATGGCGATAAAATACTAATAGATATTCCGAAGAGAAAGCTGGAGCTTAAGATAACGAAAGAAGAACTTAATAAAAGAATTAAATCTCTAAAACCTCCAAAAGATAAGATAAAAGGAGGATATTTAAGTAAATATAGAAAAATGGTAAGCTCAGCAGATAAAGGCGCTATAATGGAGTAAAGATTATTTATGGGATACTTGAATTAGGAGGCATTTTTTTAGTATTTTAAAAATAGCCGGAGTGGCGGAATTGGTAGACGCAAGGGACTTAAAATCCCTCGGAGGGTGACCTCCGTACGAGTTCGAGTCTCGTCTCCGGCATTATTTTTTTCTTGGAGGACCAAATGATAAAAAAAGCAGTCCTTCCTGTGGCTGGGCTGGGAACAAGATTTTTACCAGCAACCAAGGCTTCTCCGAAAGAAATGCTTCCTATTCTTGATAAACCTATAATTCAATACGCTGTAGAAGAAGCTCAGAGAGTGGGAATTGAGGATTTCCTATTTATTACAGGAAAACACAAAAGAGCAATTGAAGATCATTTTGACAAAGCCTATGAATTAGAGGAAAGACTTAAAAGCGCTGGTAAATTACAACTCTTAGAAAAGATAAATTGTTTTGAAAATCTAAACTTTGCCTATATTCGACAAAAGCAACCAAAAGGGCTGGGAGATGCCATTTTATATGCAAAACCCTTTGTTAATAATGAACCTTTTGTTGTCATACTTAGCGATGATGTTATTGATCCAGAATATTCAGTTCTAAGCGACATGATAGAAATATACAATAGAACGCACTCTACAGTGATTGCTCTGGAAGAGGTTCCTTGGAGTGATGTTTCAAGATATGGAATAGTGGCTGGAAAGAAGGTTGAAGATTACTATCTAATCGAAGATTTGATTGAAAAACCTGAACAATCACAGTCTCCATCTAATCTTGCAATTATAGGAAGATATATACTTACTCCCCAGATATTTAAATATTTAGGAAAGCTTGAGCCAGGTAAGGGCGGAGAAATTCAACTAACCGATGCTTTGAAGATGTTATTAAATGAGACTCAAATTTACGGCTATATTATCAAGGGCAAGAGATATGATGCTGGTGAAAAATTAGGATATCTAAAAACAATTTTTGAATTTGCCTTAAAAGATTCTGAAATAGCCTCTGATTTTAAAGCATTTCTGAAGGAAAGAATCACCAATCTTTGATTAAAAAAATCAAAAATTAACAAAATCATCCTAAAAATTGTTAAAATTAAAGTAAAGATTAAAAAATTTTTGAGGAGGAAGAAAAAATATGGATGAAATAAACAAAGATAACAACGAACAAAACGGAGAAAAGGCTGCCGATAAGGAGATAGAGATTCCAGAACAATTACCTGTTTTGGCAGTGAGAGATATAGTCATATTTCCCTATATGATTATTCCTCTATTTGTAGGTCGAGATATTTCTGTGAAGGCGGTTGAACATTCTTTAAATTCAAATAGGCTTATTATATTACTTACTCAAAAAGATTTTAATGTGGAATCTCCTGCTCCAGAGGATCTATATAACATAGGAACAGTTTGTATGATAATGAGAATGCTCAGACTTCCAGATGGAAGGCTGAAAATTCTTGTTCAGGGGCTTTCTAAAGCAAGGGCATTAGAATTTTCTACCTATGAAGGCTTTTATATGGCAAGAATTGAAAAAATCGAGGATATTCAAATAAAAGAAGTTTCCCTTGAACAGGAAGCGCTTGTTAGAAATGTAAAGGAACAGCTTGAAAAGGTCATTTCACTGGGTAAAAATATTCCTCCAGATGCAATGGTTGTAATTGAAAATATTGATGAACCAAGTAGATTAGCAGATCTTATTGCTTCAAATTTAGGACTAAAAAGCTCAGAAGCTCAACAAATACTTGAATACAGTGACCCTTTTGAAAAATTACAAAAAATCAGTGAAATTTTAAACAGAGAAATTCAACTGCTTACTATTCAGCAGAAAATAAAAAAAGAAGCTAAAAATGAGATTGATAAAACCCAAAGGGAGTATTTTTTAAGAGAACAACTTAAGGCTATCCAAAAAGAACTTGGAGATATTGATGAAAAGGGTGAAGAAATAAATGAGTTTAGAAGAAAAATTGAAGAGGCTAAGATGCCTGAAAAAGTCGCAGAAGAGGCTGAAAAACAACTCAAACGACTTGAAAGAATGCATCCAGAGGCAGCAGAGGCTGCTATTGTAAGAACCTATCTTGAATGGTTAACTGAATTACCCTGGTCAAAATCAACAGAAGACAGATTGGATATAAAAGCTGCTAAGGATGTTCTTGATAAAGATCACTATGACCTTGAGAAAATTAAAGAGCGAATCCTTGAATATTTAAGCGTAAGAAAGCTTAAAGAAAAGATGAAAGGACCGATTCTCTGCTTTATAGGCCCTCCTGGAGTTGGTAAAACCTCTCTTGGTCGTTCGATTGCAAAGGCTCTTGGAAGAGAATTTGTGAGAATCTCACTTGGTGGAGTAAGAGACGAGGCTGAAATAAGAGGTCATAGAAGAACCTATGTTGGAGCCCTACCTGGGAGAATAATCCAAGGTATAAGGCAGGCTGGTACTAATAATCCTGTTTTTATGCTTGATGAAATAGACAAGCTTGGTATGGACTTTAGGGGTGATCCCTCAAGTGCTCTTCTTGAGGTACTTGACCCTGAACAAAACAATAGTTTCGTAGATCATTATCTTTCTGTTCCATTTGATCTAAGTAATGTTATGTTTGTTTGCACTGGAAATATAGCGGATACTATTCCGTCTGCTCTTAAAGATAGAATGGAAATTATTTATCTATCTGGTTATACTGAAGAGGAAAAGCTCCAGATTGCAAAGAAATATCTCATTCCAAAACAGCTTGATGAACACGGTCTTAGTCCATCTTATCTTAGAATAAGTGATAAAGCTATAAGATATATAATTACTCACTATACAAGGGAAGCGGGTGTTAGAAATTTAGAAAGAGAAATTGCCAACCTTTGTCGAAAAATAGCTAAATACATTGCTGAAGGTAAAAAGAAAAAGTTCTACATAACAGCCCAAAAGGTGTCTAAATTTTTGGGAGCTCCTAAATATCTTCCTGAAGAGGAATTAAAAAAAGAAGAAGTTGGCGTTGCTACTGGCCTTGCCTGGACAGAAGCAGGAGGAGATGTTATATACATTGAAGCGACTATTATGAAGGGAAAGGGGAATTTAATACTAACGGGACAATTAGGCGATGTCATGAAGGAATCAGCCCAGGCAGCTCTAAGCTATGTAAAATCAAAGGCAAAGGAATTAAAAATAGATGAAAAGCTTTTTAGTTCTATGGATTTACATATTCATGTTCCAGCAGGAGCAATTCCGAAGGATGGACCATCTGCAGGAATTACAATGGCTTCTGCAATCGCATCAGTTTTTACATCAAAGCCTTTGAGAAAAGATGTGGCTATGACAGGTGAAATAACCCTTAGAGGAAGAGTTCTTCCAATAGGCGGACTTAAAGAAAAGGTGCTTGCAGCAAAAAGATTGGGAATAAAAACTGTAATCATCCCTAAGAGAAATAAGAAGGACCTTGAAGAATTACCAAAATATGTGAAAGAAGGTATGAAATTCGTTTTAGCTGAATCAATGGATGAAGTTCTAAAAGTTGTTTTTTCAGATGATAAAACCCTAAAAAACAGAAAAATAAAGTAAACGTTATAAGCTTATCTATGAAAAAAGACGAAATTCAAATTATAGAAGATTTAAAGAAGAAGTTTTTATTTCCTCAGTCCGAGGGTATTGGAATTGGCGATGATTCAGCAGTTGTTTCATTTAAAAATAAGGCACTTCTTACTACAGATTTAATGATTGAAGGAGTGCATTTTGATTTAAGTTATACTTCCTTTTATCATCTTGGTTTTAAAATCGTCTCAGTCAATGTAAGTGATATTTATGCTATGGGAGGTGAGTTTAAAGCCTTTCTACTATCTCTCGGCATGCCACAGTTTACCTCTGATGAAAATTTGAGTGAACTTTATGAGGGTGTGGAAGATGCATTAGAGTATTATGGAGGTTTTTTAATCGGAGGTGATATATCAAGGAGCGAAAAATTTATACTTTCTGGCTTTGCAGTCGGTGAGTCTGAAAAGCCAGTGTTAAGAAAGGGTGCTGAGAGTGGTGATGTAATATTTATAAGTTATCCCACAGGACTTTCAGCAGCTGCACTAAATTTTCTCAGAACCTTAAGTGAAGTAGAAAGAGAAGAAATAAGGAAAGTGAGAGACTTTAAGGAATTTGATAGATATTCCAATAAATTTGGAGAAAAATTTAGTGAAATATTAGAAAGGCACCTTATGCCAAAAGCAAGAAATCCTAAAAAATTTAAAAAGTTGGCAAAAGCAATGATGGATATAAGTGATGGCCTGTTAATTGATTTATACAGATTATGCGAGGAAAGCGGAGTTGGAGCTGAGATTTTTGTTGAAAAATTGCCTATTTATTCACCAGTCCAAAGAATTGCAAAGTATTTGGGAATGGACTTCTATGATTTTATTCTTGCGGGTGGTGAAGATTATGAACTTCTTGTAATTGCAGAAAAAGAAGTTGAATCTTTTATTGGTCTTATACCTATCGGAAGAATAGTGGATCAAAAGGGAATATATCTAATCGACCCTTCTAAAGGTAGAATACAAGCAAAACCTTCTGGTTGGCAACATTTTTAGTTATGAAAAACTTTACCATTATAACCTTAGGATGTGCCAAAAATACTGTTGACTCAAGGCATTTGATTGATGCTCTTAAGAATGAGGGATTTAAATATGTGGAAGAATTCAAGAAGGCTGATTTTGTTCTTATAAACACCTGTTGTTTTATTGAAGATGCTAAGGAAGAATCCATTGAAGAAATATTAACAGCAGTAAAGTTTAAAAATGAGAGAAAACTTATTGTTTTTGGCTGCCTCTCCAAGAGATATGGTGATGAATTAATTAGAGAAATTCCAGAAATTGATTTCTCCTGTGGTGTTGATGAAAAAGAAAAAATCATCGAATATATGAAATTATATAGAGTTCAAGAACTCTCTTATGGACAAAATGAGCCCTATACAGCAGAACCACCAACATATAGATATATCAAAATTGCCGAAGGATGTAGTCGTAGATGTACTTTCTGCATTATTCCCTCTGTGAGAGGACCTTTTAGAAGCATAAGTCCCTCAGAAATACTTAAAGAGGCAGAGAAATTTGTAAGTTCAGGGATAAAGGAACTAATTTTAGTTGCTCAGGATATTACTCAATATGGAAAGGATTTAAAAGGATACAATCTTAAAGATTTACTTAAAGATTTATGTTCAATTTCAGGTGATTTCTGGATAAGACTGCTTTATTTATATCCTTCCCAGATTGACGAGGCGTTGATTGAAGTGATTGCTGACGAAGAAAAAATAGTAAAATATTTAGATATTCCAATGCAACATTCAGAGGACAGAATTCTTAGACTTATGGGAAGAACTGGAACAAAAAAAGAATACCTGAAAAAAATCAAAATTCTGAGAGAAAGCCTTCCTGGTGTTATTTTAAGGAGCACATTTATAGTTGGATTTCCATCAGAAACAGAAGAGGATTTTCAAAGACTTATAGATTTTATTGAAGAAGTTCAGTTTGATCGTTTGGGAGTTTTTAAATACTCCAGAGAGGCAGGTACTAAAGCTTATAATTTGAAAATGCAAATTCCAGAAACAGTTAAAAACAGAAGATACGATGAAATAATGTCTAAGCAAGCATTAATCTCTCTTGAAAAAAATAGGACATTAGTTGGTAAAAGTTATCCTTGTCTGATAGATTACATAGACGGGGATATGGCTATTGGAAGACTTTATTGTCATGCACCAGAGATAGATGGAGTGGTAATACTGGAAGACACATTGAATAGAAAACCAGGAGAAAGGGTAGAAGTTTTAATCTCAGAAGCTTATGAATATGATTTAAAAGGAGTCATACTTAATAAATGAAAAGATATTTGGTTCCTCTTATTTTATTTATTGCTACAGTTTTTACAACGCTTTGTGCAGGAGCAATTCAACAGGGAATTAATGTATTAAATGAACCTTTTAGACTATTTGAGGGTTATCCTTTTTCTGTAAGTATAATGACCATACTTCTTGGGCATGAAATGGGGCATTATTTTGCATCCCGATCTCATAAAACCAAGGCAACTTTGCCTTATTTTATTCCTGCTCCATCCATAATAGGCACATTTGGAGCTTTCATTAAAATGAAGTCTCCTATCTTTACGAGAAAAGCCCTTTTGGATATTGGGGTTTCAGGTCCTTTAGTTGGTTTTATTCTTTCTATTGGAGCTTGTGTAATTGGCTTAAAGATGTCGAAAACAATCCCGCTAACAGGTCAGGAAGATTATTTTATGCTTGGAGACTCTCTTTTATTCTCCTTACTGGTTAAACTTACTCTTGGCTCCATTCCTCAAGGTCAAGATGTGCTTCTTCACTCGGTGGCATTTGCAGGTTGGATTGGTCTTTTTGTGACATCAATGAATCTCTTACCTGTAGGTCAGCTTGATGGTGGACATATTGCATACGCCCTTTTTGGCAGATTTCATTTTTATATTTCAAGATTTTTTCTGGTCATAGTTGCTGTTTTAGGTATTTTTTATTGGTACGGATGGCTTGTATGGGTATTTCTACTTCTCTTCCTCGGAGTTGATCATCCACCAATTTTAGTATGGGAACAGCGACTTTCACCTATTAGACGGATAGTAGGAGCTCTTTCACTGATTATTTTCTTGTTAACCTTTACCCCTGCTCCTTTTAAATTTTAAATTTTCCTAAATTTCTGCCAAATAGGCACTATGCATAGATAGTCGTGTCTCGCATTTCAGATGTAAGTGCCTATTTACTCAACTTTACCCTAACTTTTATACACCCAACTTCATCAATTTAGGGCATATTTTATTTAAAAAAACTAAATATTTCAAAGACTAATATTTTCCTTTCCCACCTAAT
>CAKZQH010000088.1 GCA_937139565.1 uncultured Nitrospiraceae bacterium
AAACCTTTGTAAATCAATAAGTTATCATCTAAAGATTAGTCTAAATGCTCTTTAGGCTATATTTAAACTATCAGATTTCCCTCTAACTGCCTTTATCTCCTTCCTCCCTCTGTGTGACCTCGCAGTAACTTACTTTTTTATCATTGCAAGCGTAGCGAGGTAGTCTAGTAACCGCAGCTTTCGTGTAGAGACTCCTTCGGGACATCGAGTCCCTCACAGTGACGAAGGGGAGTGCCATTGCGAGAATTTTCTTTTCTGTCATTGCGAGGAGCGCAAGCGACGAAGCAATCTTGTCGTTAAACCCAACTTCATCAATTTAGGGCATATTTTATAATAAAAACTAAATATTTCAGAGACTTATATTTTCCTTTACCACCTAATGTAGTCTAATGTCTTTTATGCTTTTCAAAGCCAATTTTTCCTTACTTCGTTTACTAATATCAAAAATCTTTACCTGTAAAACTTGAATCAAAAGATGAATACTCTCTCCGTTGATTTCTTGTTTTAATCCATTGTATTCTACACATAATCTTTCTGCTATGAGGGTATCACGATTAACGAAAGACATGGTTATATGAGATTGGTAAAGAATAGAGAGAGCTATGAGGGAGCGAATAAAGGCAGGAAGGAGGCTCTTACTCCCCTCACATGTCACTGCGAGGCCACGAAGTGGCCGTGGCAGTCTCTTTCTGTCACTGCGAGGGACTCGATGTCCCCAAGGGGTCTCTATGTAAAGCCTACGAACAGGCAACGACGAGATCCCTTCGCTTCGCTCGCAATGACTCCTCCTCTACCGTCATTCCGAACGAAGTGAGGAATCTCATTTCGTCCACGTAGGAGGAACAACGAGATCCCTTCGTCGCTTGCGCTCCTCGCAATGAAAGAAAGGGGAGAGGTTCTAATTGTAAGAATAGAGCGGAACGAAGAGAGATGATCAGATTAGCAAATGAGATACCAAGGGAGGAGGAAAATATAGACAGTTAGAGGAAAATCGGATGGTTTAAAAATAGCTCAGAAGGTATGTAGACTAATTTGTAGATGATAAATCATTGATTTACAGTGGTTTTTAAGTTCCTAGTGATGAAGTTGGGTTTAAATATAAGATGATGTACGTAAAGTTTTAGACAGATTTCAGTGGATTGAGATAAGCTTATTAACTGCGAGGGAATTTATTGATTTTTTTCATGAACATTAACTGAAAATTTTTAGAATTTGGCACAATTTTTTCTTAATGGTATAGAGACTATAAAATGAGGTGAGTAATATGAAAAAACTTTGTTTTGCTATCCCCACATGGAACAGGGCAAAAAAGCTTGAGAGATGTGTCAAAGAAATGGCAAGACAGATAATTGAACTTGGTAAACAGAATGAAATTGGAATATTTGTATCTGATAACTGTTCCAATGATGACACTCCAAATGTACTTGCAAAGCTGAAAAAAGAATATCCTTTTTTAGATTATTGCAGACTTGATAGGCATACTGAGGCAAGATACAACTTTGAGACGGTTTTTCAAAAAGCAGATGGTGAGTATTTATGGATATTTGGAGATGATGATATTCTCCTTAAAGATGGACTTAAAATGGTATGGCATGTTCTAAACACAAAAGAAGCAACTCTGATTCATGCAGGTAACGGATGGCTAAAACCACACAGTTACAAAATCTATGAGGATACAGTTTTAGAACTGTCGAACAAAATGGGATTTAATCAGTTTATTGGATGGATGACTTCTGTAATAATAAAAAAATCCGTACTACTACAAATGTTAAAACTCCCCCAATGGGATAAATATGTAGAAGCTGCGTTTGCACATACCGTTGGTATTCTGCATGTTGCAGCTTATGATAGAGCTGTAGTAATTGATTTTCCAATATGTCAGCCAATGGAGCAACAGACAGAAGAAGATATTAAAAGATGGCAGATGGAAAATATGGGGTGGAGATATTTTCTTACTATTGAGGGATTGCAGATTTTATTTCAAATTGGTATTCTCAAAGAGAAACTAAGGCCAATGTTTTTTAAGTATCTAACATATTATCTATGGGACAGATTTATAGTTCAAATGATAGCAAGTGAGTTAGAAATTCTTACTGAAGGTAAACTACCTGATAAAGGCTGGGATTTGATATTAGCCATGGCAGATATGATTGACGATGAAGGATTTTCTAAAAAAATAAAAACAACAGCGATTTCTGCATATCAACTATGCAAAACCAGAAATCTACTTTTTAGTCAGATAAAGGCAATTGATGTTATCCTGAATGGAATTATTCAAGAGACAAATTCACCAATTTTTAATCCAGGATGGGCTGGAGGTGAAAAATGAAAGTTGTGATCTTAGCAGGTGGATTAGGAACAAGACTTTCAGAGGAGACACTACTAAAGCCAAAGCCCATGATTGAAATAGGAGGAAAGCCAATTTTATGGCACATAATGAAAATTTACTCTGCCCATGGCATTAATGAATTTATAATTTGCTGCGGATATAAAGGCTACATGATTAAAGAGTATTTTGCCAACTATTTTCTCTATATGGCTGATGTAACTTTTGACATGAGAGAAAATAAAATGACAGTGCATAACTGCGAGGCAGAGCCCTGGAAGGTTACTGTTATTGATACAGGAGAGTTTACCCAAACTGGGGGAAGACTCAAGAGAGTTCAAAAATATCTTGAGAATGAGGAGTTTTTCTGCTTCACCTATGGCGATGGAGTTTCTGATGTGAATATAAAGGAGGAGATAGAGTTTCACAGAAAACATGGCAAAATGGCCACAATACTTGCTGTTCAGCCTCCTGGAAGATTTGGAGCATTGAAAATAAGTGGAAAGAATGTAAAAAGCTTTGTTGAGAAACCAGTTGGTGATGGAGGATGGATTAATGGAGGTTTTTTTGTTCTCTCGCCAAAAGTAATTGATTTAATTGAAGGAGATCATATGAGCTGGGAGGGTAAGCCTCTTAATACGCTAGCTTCAATGAATGAGTTAGTCGCATTTAAACACCGGGGATTCTGGCATCCAATGGATACTTTGAGAGATAAAAACTACCTTGAGGAACTCTGGAAAAGTGGTAAAGCGCCGTGGAAGGTTTGGTAAATGAAGGACCTTTTTGGGGGAATATACAAGGATAAAGTAGTTTTTGTATCAGGGCATACAGGGTTTAAAGGTTCATGGCTTACTCTATGGCTTTTGGAGCTTGGAGCAAAGGTTATTGGTTATTCGCTTGATTTTCCAACGAAACCTTGTCATTTTGAACTATTGAACCTCACTTCAAATTTTAAAAAAAGTTTTATTCATTTTGAGGGAGACATTAGAGATATAAAAAAATTAAGGGAGGTTTTTCAGACCTACAGGCCAGAGATAGTCTTTCATCTTGCAGCTCAGTCGCTTGTAAGAAGATCATATAAAAGGCCTTTAGAAACCTTTGAAACGAATGTGATAGGAACTGTGAATATCTTTGAAGTCTGTAGAGAATCCGAATCAGTAAGAGTGATAATAAATGTTACCAGTGACAAGTGTTACAAGAATAGAGAATGGGTGTGGGGATACAGAGAGAGTGATCAGTTAGGAGGAGATGAACCCTACAGTGCTTCAAAGGCTTGTTCCGAAATCATTACAGGTTGTTACAGAAAATCTCTCTTTTCAAACTCTAAACCTCTTAAACTTCTTGCAAGTGTCAGAGCAGGAAACGTAATTGGAGGCGGTGACTGGGCAGAAGATAGACTCATACCTGATATAGTAAAAGCAACAAATAAGGGTACAAAGGCATTAATAAGAAATCCGAACTCTGTAAGACCATGGCAGCATGTGCTTGAGCCGCTTTCAGGCTATTTACTTTTAGGGCAGAGACTCCTTGAGGGAAGGGAAGATTTTGCTGATGCTTGGAATTTTGGTCCGGATGAAAGTTGCAATTTAAGTGTGGCGGAGCTTGCTAAAAAATCAAAAGCCTATTGGAATATGATAGATTATGAATTCACAAAAGAACCTTCTAACTTAAGAGAGTCTGAAATTTTGAAGCTTGACTGTTCAAAAGCAAACTCTTTATTGAAATGGAGACCTTTATGGGATATTGATAAAGCGATTAAAATGACAATAAACTGGTATAAAAACTACTATTTGAATAAAAAAATAGGAACAAAAGCTGATTTAAGAGAATATGTCAATGAGGCAAGAAGAAAAAATTATGAGTTTACAAAATAGCTCTGAGGAACAAAAATTAAGAGAAAAGGTCTTTGAGGCTGTTAAGGAGTATTATAAATTTAAATTTGGAAAAACTGCGAAGTTTACGCCAGGAGATAGAATTCCCTATGCTGGACGGATATTTGATGATAGAGAAATCATATATCTTATTGATAGTGCTCTTGACTTCTGGCTCACTGCAGGACGATATACATCAATGTTTGAAAGGGTTTTAGCCAATTTTCTTGATGTTAGATACTGCTCTTTTGTGAACTCTGGGTCTTCAGCCAATCTTTTAGCCTTTATGGCACTTACATCTCCTAAACTTGGTGAAAGACGGATAAAAAGAGGAGATGAGATAATCACTGTTGCAGCAGGTTTTCCGACGACAGTTTCGCCAATTGTTCAGTATGGTGCTGTTCCCGTATTTGTTGATATAGAAATTCCCTACTACAATATTGACTGTTCAATTCTTGAAAAAGCTCTTTCAGAAAAAACAAAGGCTGTTATGATAGCCCATACTCTTGGAAATCCATTTGATATTTCAAAGATAAAGGAATTTTGTGATAGTAATAACCTTTGGCTTATAGAGGATAACTGTGATGCTCTGGGTTCAAGATACTATTATGGTGGAAAATGGAAATACACAGGAACATTCGGCGACATCTCCACCCTTAGTTTTTATCCTGCCCATCATATGACAACTGGTGAAGGAGGAGCTGTTCTCACTAACGATGAAAAACTCTATAAAATAATTATATCTCTTCGTGATTGGGGAAGAGATTGTTGGTGTGACACTGGAAAAGACAACTCATGTAATAAAAGATTTAAATGGCAGTTAGGAGAGCTTCCGTTTGGCTATGACCACAAGTATACTTACTCTCATTTTGGCTACAATCTCAAGGCAACTGAAATGCAAGCAGCGATAGGCTGTGCACAGCTTGAGAAACTGTCAGATTTTGTTGAGGCAAGAAAGAAAAACTGGAATTACTTGAAAGAAAGTTTGCTTGATCTAACTAGCTACTTTGTTTTACCTGAACCAACACCTAATTCTGATCCAAGCTGGTTTGGTTTTTTGCTTACTGTGAGAGAGAATACAGGCCTCAGTCGTGACGAGATTGTAGAATTCCTTGAAAAAAATGGAATTCAAACAAGAATGCTTTTTGCAGGAAATATAATCAAGCATCCATGTTTTGATGAAATGAGAAAAAAAGGTGAGGGCTATCGAGTAGTTGGAGAGTTAAAAAATGCGGATTTAATTATGAAAAACTCTTTCTGGTTAGGTGTTTATCCTGGGCTAAACGATAATATGCTTAACTTCATCGTAAAAAAAATAAAAGAGTTCCTTTTGGGAGGATAGCTATGCATAAGGACATGGACAATTGTTTTAAAAATCTTTTTGTCTTAGAAATGGCAAACAATCATATGGGAGACGTTGAACACGGATTGAGAATTATAAGAGAATTTTATGAAGTCTGCAAAGATTATGATTTTCAGTTTGCCTTTAAGTTTCAGTTCAGGGATATAGATAGTTTTATACATCCAGATTTTAAGGCTCGTTTTGATTTCAAATACATAAAAAGATTTACCGAAACAAGGTTAAGTCAGGAAGATTTCAGAAAACTTAAAGAAGAAGTTGAAAGATTGGGGTTTATCTCAATATGCACTCCCTTTGATGAAAAATCTGTTGATTTAATAGAAGAACTAAATTTTGATATTCTAAAAGTGGCAAGCTGTTCCTTTACCGATTGGCCTTTGCTGGAGAGAATTGTAAGAACAGATAAACCCATAATAGCTTCAACAGCTGGGGTTCCCTTTGAGGATATTGATAAAGTAGTAAGCTTTTTTGAACATAGAAATAAAAAATTTGCCCTTATGCACTGTGTTGCTGAATACCCTACAAAGAGAAAAAATCTTCAGTTAAATCAGATCGACTTGCTTAAGAAAAGGTATCCAAATATTCCAGTGGGATATTCAACTCATGAGGCTCCTGATAACTATGACCCAATAAAAATAGCTATAGCAAAAGGAGCAACCATATTTGAAAAACATGTGGGCGTGGAGACTGAAAGATACAAACTAAATGAATATTCTGCAAATGTAGAACAGATAAAGAAATGGCTCAATTCAGCCAAAGAGGCATTTGAGACGTGTGGTGTGTCTGATGGTAGATATCCGTTTACAAAGTCTGAGATAGAGAGTCTGCATGGATTAAGAAGAGGAGTTTTTGCCCTACGGGATATTAATAGGGGAGAGAAAATCTCAATTAAGGATGTATTTTTAGCTATTCCACTTCTTGAGAATCAACTTACAGCAAATGACCTTTCTAAGTATGCGGACATTACAGCCCTTGAAGAGATAAAAAAGAATGATCCTATTTATCTTGACAAAATAAGCATAGTCAATAACAGGGAGAGAATCTACGAGATAGTTCAGAAAGTTAAAGCATTAATCAAGGAAAGCAAGGTTGTCGTTCCTGGAAAAACAGAGTTAGAGATATCCCACCATTATGGAATTGAGAGATTCGAACAGTTCGGTTTAACAATGATAACCGTAGTAAATAGGGATTACTGTAAAAAACTTCTAATTTTACTTCCAGGGCAAAAAAATCCGGAACACTACCATAGACTAAAGGATGAAACATTCCATGTTTTGTATGGAAGGGTAGAGATAACTCTTAACAATGAAATCAAAGAATTCTCGGTTGGAGATGTTATCGTGATAGACAAGAATGTTAAACACTCATTCATGAGTAAAACAGGAGCCATTATTGAAGAGATATCTTCCACCCATTTTAGAGAGGATTCGTTCTATACAGATCCTGTGATCATGGAAAATAAAAATAGAAAAACTTTTATCACATACTGGATGAGTTAATGAAAATAATTGTCTGGGACGTTGACGATGTTCTCAATAACCTAATGGAAATATGGTTTTACGAGAAATGGACAAGAGAGCATCCAGAATGCTCATTTAGCTATGACAATTTAACAGAAAATCCGCCACATCGAATACTTGGAGTGAGCCTTGAGGATTATCTTGAGTCACTTGATAGTTTTAGGAAGGAATCATATATGACATTGGAACCTAAGGCAGAGGTTCTTCATTGGTTTAATCTCTACGGACACAAATTCAGGCACATAGCTTTAACAGCAACACCGATTCATACTTCTTCAATTGTTGCTCACTGGGTTTTAAAAAATTTCTGCAAATGGATAAGGACAATACACATTATTCCTTCATTCAGACACTTTGATAACTCTCCGGTGTATGAAAAAAATAAAGGTGATTTTTTTGAATGGTTTAGTAGGGTTGATCTATTTATTGACGATAGCATAACCAACATAAGTTTAGGGACTGAAAAAGGCATTAAAACAATCCTCTGGCCTCAACCATGGAATAGAGTAAATAGGAGCATTTCTGAGACTTTATTAGATATAAATAAAATTCTTGAATTGGAGCATGAAGATGAAAGTATCAGACTTCGTAATTAAACATATCGAAAGCCTGGGAGTCAGTCACTTATTTATGCTTCCAGGTGGTGGATGTATGCATCTTGTTGACTCTGTCGGTAGAAGTCAAAAGATAAAGCCCGTGTGCTGTCTTCACGAGCAATCTGCAGCCATTGCAGCAGATGGATATGCTCAATATAAAAATGGTCTTGGGGTTGCTCTTGTCACCACTGGTCCTGGTGGAACAAATGCAATAACCGGTGTTGCTGCCTCCTGGATAGACTCCACCCAAGTATTAATTATTTCTGGGCAGGTGAAAAGAAGTGATCTAATGAAAGGAAAAGGTTTAAGACAGATGGGAGTTCAGGAGGTTGATATTGTATCCATGGTAAAACCGATAACCAAATATGCGGTTACTGTTATGGATCCGCATAAAATAAGGTATTACCTTGAAAAAGCTCTGTTTATTGCTAAAAATGGAAGACCTGGTCCTGTGTGGTTGGATATTCCCCTTGATGTTCAGGGTGCAGAGATTAAAGAGAATATCAAGTCTTTCAAGCCAGATGATAAATACTCTTCAAATAAAAGCGATGATCTTAATGAGAAAGTAGAGAGAACAATTGAACTTTTAAACAACTCTCAAAGGCCTGTAATTCTTGCTGGAAGAGGCATTAGAATGGCTAATGCAGTAGAAGTTTTTAATGAAATTGTTAATATTCTTGGAATTCCAGTTTTAACCACATGGAGATTTGCTGATGGAATCGAGGAATCACATCCTTTGTTTTTTGGAAGACCTGGTTCTATTGCCTCAAGATATGCAAATTTCATTCAACAAAACTCAGACTTCATTCTTGTTCTTGGTGCAAGGCTTGACTTACCTCAAGTGGGTTACGATTATAAAAACTTTGCAAAGAATGCAAAAAAAGTAGTTGTTGATATAGAAGATAATGAGATAAAAAAGATTAATACTCAAATAGATGTCTCTTTTAATGGAGATGTGGGAGATTTTTTAAGCTGTCTTCTCTCAATGAAGAAGAAGATAAAAAAGGTTGATCGTTCTTTTTGGCTAAAAAAATGCAGTGAATGGAAGGAGAAATATCCCGTAATTTTGAGAGAGTATTATAAAACTTCAAAATACATTAACACCTATGTATTCATAGATGTACTATCAGACTTACTAACAAATGATGACAACATTGTTCCTGATAGCTCAGGAAGTGCCTCTGAAATTACCTATCAGGCATTTAAGATAAAAAAAGGACAAAGACTGATCAATTCACCGGGTCTTGGCTCGATGGGATTTGGAATTCCTCAGAGCATTGGCGTTTGTCTTGCAAGTGGTAGAAGAACCATATGTATAACAGGAGATGGTGCACTCCAGCACAATATCCAGGAACTTGAAACAATAAAGAGACATAATCTGCCAATTAAGATTTTTGTTCTTAACAACAATGGCTATTCAGCAATAAGAAACACCCATAGAAGATTTTTTGAAGGCAGACTTGTCTGCTGCGACCCTTCAAGTGGACTAACTCTTCCAGATACCTTGAAAATAGGTCAAGCATATGGATTTAAAACTTATAAAATTCTAAACGGAGAAAATCTGAAAGAAAATATTAAGCAGGTGCTTGAATCTGAAGGACCTGTAGTATGTGAATTAATAATAGATCCAGAGTTACAGATTGCACCAAGGATAATGTCAAAAAAACTCCCAGATGGTTCAATGGTATCAGGTGCACTCGAGGACATGTGGCCCTTTTTGGATAGAGATGATCTTAAAAATTCGCTTATAATATAAGTCTGTGAAAAAAATGAAAAAGGATAAAAAAATTTTTTTTATTATCGGAAGCGGAAGAAGTGGAACAAGAACATTTTATAAAATGTTAGCTGGACATGAAAGAGTTGAAATTCATCATGAATATCTTTGCACTCATGTTCAACCTTTAGGTGTTTTAAACTATCTTGGAGTGGTTTCGCCCGAGAAGATTAAAGAACAACTTAAAAATATTTATCTTCCTGCAGTAAGTTATTCATCAAAAGATATTTTTATTGATTCATCTAACAAGTTAACGTGGCTTATTGAACCTCTTATTGATATTTTTCCTAATGCAAAGTTCTTGGCAATAGCCAGAGATGGCAGAAAGGTTGTATCTTCTTTTTACCATAAGCTGAAAGACGAAATTTATGATGATAAGAGCACTAAAATTCTTTTTGACTGGTATGTGAATCCGGATAAAAAATTAATGCCTCCACCTGAGAAGAAATATTGGTGGAATGTGCCTTATAAAGGACATCCCTTATATGATAAGTTCCAGAAATTCTCTCGATTTGAAAGAATCTGTTATCACTGGCAAGAGGCTTATAGAGTAATACTTCAAAAGCTCTCAGAATTAGGGGAAAATAAAATTTTCTTAGTAAAGCTAGAGGATATAGTATCTTCTGAAGATTCGTTAAAAAGAGTTTTTAACTTTTTTGAAATAGATTACAATCCTGTTTATTTCCAGTTTTTAAAAACTCCAAAAAATGTTTTCTTTCCATTTGACTTTAAGTTAACTCCTGAACAAGAGGAAATATTCTGGAAATTGTGCGGAGAAATAATGGAGAAGCTTGGATATGAAAGAACAAAAAAACAATATGAAGTCAAATATTAATTGCAAATTTTGTAAAAGCTCAAATTTAGATATTTTGTACGAACCTGTCCAAAGTAAAAGAAATGCGAGAGTTTTACTTTGTTTAGATTGTGCTTTACTCCAGAGCGTTGAAGAAGAGAAGAATTTAGATAAAGTTCCATCCATAAGCTGTGATGCAGACTGGGGTAATATTAGACATGGAAAAAAATCCCGTCTTCAACCCAATATTAACTTTATTACAAAAATAGTTGATTTCTCAAAAATAAAAAACTGCCTTGATATAGGCTCTAATAGGGGTGACTTTGTAAAATGGTTAAACAGTAATTATCCAGCTACTAAAATAACTGCAGTAGAGCCTGATGCAAACTTAATTGATTACGAAAACAAAAACTTTAATATCATACCAACTAAATTTGAAAATGTAGAGTTAGATACAAAATTCGATTTTATCTATTGCTGTCATACTTTGGAACATATAGACTCATTGCAAATATTCTTGAAAAATTGTCATAAAATTATGAATAAAGAATCTTATCTTTTTATAGAAGTACCAAATACTGCTGTAATCTTATATGACAAAAATATAGTGGAAGAGTTTTTCATAGATAAACATACATTACATTTTATTCCTGAAACATTATTAAATGTCTTCAGCAATTCAGGTTTTGAAGTGGTAAAAAAAAATATAGACCCTTACAATATCTCTGTTCTTTTTAGAAAGACAAAGAATTATCCATCGATTTTCTCAGCTAAAGAAATAGTAAAAAAAGAAAAGGATGCCATTGAGATTTATCAAAAAATTTTAAAAACAAATAGATTTATTCTCAAAAAAATATGTGAAGAAAAATTAAATCCCTTTTTAGAAAGGCAAAAAGTGGCTTTCTGGGGTGCTTCAAGAATTTTTGATGCACTTATAAAATATGGAAAAATAAACAAGAATTACGTACATATTTTAGTAGATCAGTTTATTTCTCAGATTTTAAAAGAAGTTCACGGTATTTCTATCTATGAACCTTTATGGTTAAAAATTTATGAGCCGCAAGTAATTTTAGTATTAGCCCGTTCTTCAAGCAATAAAATTGAAAATATGGCTCATGAGATGGGTTTTAGATGGGTTATTACCTTTGATGAGATAATGGAACAAGCGAGGATGCTTTAAAAATGAAGAATAATCATGTCTTTTGGCATAGGAGCCTGATAACAAGAACAGATCGAGAAAAGCAGAAGGGACATAAAAGTTTTGCTGTATGGTTTACAGGACTTCCTAGTTCAGGAAAATCAACAATAGCTCATCATGTAGAAAAAGCCCTTTTTGAAATGGGTTATCATACTTATGTTTTTGATGGCGACAATGTTAGACATGGACTTTGCAGAGATCTCGGATTTTCCGAAACTGACAGAAAAGAAAATATCCGTCGTATTGCTGAGGTCATCAAACTTTTTCTTGATGCAGGTATTATATGCCTGTCTGCGTTTGTTTCTCCCTTTAAAAGAGATAGAGAAATGGCAAAAGATATTATAGGAAAAAATGAATTTATTGAAATATATGTAAAATGCCCTGTAGAAATCTGTGAAAAAAGAGATAAAAAAGGACTTTATCAAAAAGCAAAACTTGGACTTATTAAGAATTATTCGGGTGTTAATGGAAACTACGAAGAACCTCATAATCCAGACTTAATATTAGAAACAGATAAATCGGAGTTAAATGAATGCGTAGATAAAGTTATTGATTTGATTAAAAAATATCTTAATAAAAGTAAATGAGATTTTTATTGTCCAAAAGACTGAATAAAAATATAAAGACATGAAAAATCATGATTTCATTTATTGTGAGAATTTTCCATTCTTATTTGGATAAACTGTATGCAGCTAAATAGTAACAACTTTGGAGGAATTATACAGGATTTAGAGGATGTTGTTTATAGCTTAAGTGGGATAAATTGGGATGATGTCAGAGATTCAAACTTTTTTATTACCGGAGGAACAGGTTTCATTGGAACTTGGCTTGTTCAAAGTTTAATATGGCTAAATCGTAAGTTTAATCTTAATATAAGAGTTGTCTTACTTACAAGGAAACCTGAACATTTCATTAAAGCTAAAAAGTGGATTTATGAATGTCAAGAAGTGTCAATTTTAAAAGGTGATGTAAGAAACTTTGATTCTCCTAAAGAAAAATTTGAATATGTTGTGCACGCAGCAACAGAATCAAGCACGAATCTAAATAATGACAATCCATTAGAAATGCTGGATGTTATTGTGAGTGGCACTAAAAATGTTCTTAATTTTGCAGCAAATAGAGGGGCAAAGAAAATCATATATCTTAGTTCAGGTGCTATATATGGTAAACAGCCACCAGATATAACTCATGTTGATGAAGGTTTTTTAGGTGGTCCACCAATAACTAATTCCTCTTCCGCTTATGCAGAGGGAAAGAGGGTGGCTGAGTTGATGTGTATATGTTATGCGCAAAAATTTAATTTTGAGATCAAAATTGCCAGACTTTTTGCATTTGTAGGACCTTTTTTAAAGCTGGATTCCCATTTTGCTATTGGAAACTTCATTCGAGATGGACTGATGGGCGGACCGATTATAGTAAAGGGAGATGGTACACCTTATAGGTCCTATATGTATGCGTCTGACCTATCAATATGGCTCTGGACAATTCTCTTTAAAGGTGAATCCTGTCGCCCTTACAACGTTGGCTCGGAAGAGCCAATATCAATTGCTGATTTGGCATATTTGGTCTCATCATGTTTCGATAAACCAATCGAGGTAAAGATCATGAAGCAACCTATACCTGGTGTCCCCCCTGAACGCTATGTACCATCCACAAAGAGGGCAAGAGAAGAGCTGGGTCTTACACAGAAAGTAGGTCTTAAAGAAGCTATACTCAAAACCATTGAATGGTATAGAAAACATCCTCGTTTTTTATCTTCTTGAAATTTTTCAAATTATTTAATGGTTAGATTAATTTACCAAGAATCTTTATAAAAATCTCTAGAAGTTCTTTATCGTAGCCTTTCTCATTTATCATGATCTGTAGTGTATTAAAAGGCGTATATGCATATCTTGCTGGTGTAGGAGAAGTCATCATATCAAATGTATCAACAATAGCTATGATTTTACCAAACAATGATATTTCATCTTTTTTAAGCCCAACTTCATCAAAAATAACCCCGAAATTTTAAGAAAAACCTTATCTTTCAATAAGTTAGCTATTTCTAATCTTATAAATGTAGTCTAATTTATTGCATATTTACTTATTTCTTAAGCCATTTATTTTGCATTTTTTTCGATTTTTGTGTATACTAATATAAAACTCTCTCACAAGGAGGACATATGTTCGTCAAAAAGTCATGGGCTAAAGGTAAGAACGGTACAAGATACATGACCTATGAGATAGCCGTAAGCTACAGAGACAAGAAAACCAAAAAAGTAAAACATAAAGTCTTAGCAAACATTACTGATCTTGGTGAAGAGCTAATAAGTAAGATAGAGGCACTCCTTAAGGCATCAGACCCTGCATTGGTAGATAAGGAGAATTTTTATCTTAGCTCAAAGCCTGTTGGTCATTTGCTTTTACTGTGGTTGTATATGAAAAAGATTGGACTAAGTGAGTGTTTGAGAGAGCTTCCTCATAAGGAAAGACTGCTTTTAACAGGGGTGATATTAAACAGGATAATAGAGCCGAGAAGCAAGTTAGGCTCATTGGGCTGGATAAAGAGAAGCGGCTATACTGATGTGTTTGGATTAATGGAAGAGGATTTAGATGTAAATGAGATATACAGGGCAATGGATGTGCTTTATAGTGAGATGGATAGGGTTTTAGAGAGATTTTACAGAGAAAATCACAAAGGGACGAGGCTTTATCTTTATGACATCACATCGGTGTATTTTGAAGGCAGAG
>CAKZQH010000089.1 GCA_937139565.1 uncultured Nitrospiraceae bacterium
TAAGATTAGAAATAGCTAACTTATTGAAATATAAGGTTTTTCTTAAAATTTCGGGGTTATTTTTGATGAAGTTGGGTAAGATAATAAAACAATTCAGGATGAGTTTATTGATAACAATCTGGATGTAATTTTTGATAAACCAATGTTTTACCAGAGACTTGCTGATTGTCTTAATATTTAAATTAAATAATACAACACATAAATCACTAGGGTTAAAAAGCCCTGTAGAGTATTTAATTTAAAATGGAAGAATGTCGCAAAAGTTTTTAACTTAATAAGATAGTTAATATTCTTACCTGCGATATATAGAAACTAGGCGTATCCAAATTTGATTGCATCAGCTATTTTAACTATTTTTGTCATATAGGCTACATCGTGGACTCTTACTATATTTGCACCATTTATGATCGAGATCGCCACGGCAGAGGCTGTTCCTTCCAGTCTATTCTCAGGAGAGCTTTCATTAAGCACCTGGCCGATAAAGCTTTTTCTTGAGACTCCGATGAGTATAGGCTTTCCAAATTTAGTAAACTCTTTAAGATTTCTGATTATCTCAAGATTGTGCTGCAGGTTTTTACCAAATCCCACGCCTGGGTCAATTACAATTTTGTTTTCTTCAACTCCAGCTTCCTTGGCAATTACAATAGAGTCTCTAAGATACTCTACAATCTCTGGGATTAAAGCCTGATAGGAGGGATTTTTTTGCATGTTTTGAGGTGTTCCCTTGATGTGCATTATAATCAAGGCAACCTTATACTTAGCAGCTACAAGGGCCATTTCTTTGTCAAATCTAAGTCCGCTTATGTCATTTATAATTTTAGCTCCTGCTTTTATTGCTTCTTCAGCAACTTTTGCTTTATATGTATCTATAGATATGGGAACAGAAACTTTTGTGGAAAGGGACTCTATCACCGGTATCACCCTTTTTAGTTCTTCATCTAAGGAAACAGGTTTAGCTCCAGGACGGGTAGATTCTCCACCAATATCGAGAATGTCAGCACCTTCATCCACTAACCTAAGTCCATGTTCAATTGCCTTATTGGTGGTAAAGTTTTTTCCTCCATCATAAAAAGAATCAGGAGTGACATTTATGATTCCCATAATATAGGTTTTTTTTGAAAAGTTTAGCTCAAAATTGTGGAAATTGAGCTTCATGCAGCCTTTTTAACTTGAGACACTATTTCATCTATTTCAGGAGCCTCTAAGGTTTCTCTCTCAAGCAGAGCATTTGCAATAGCATCTAAGATTTCTCTGTTATTCTCAAGTAATTCCCTTGTCTGATGGTATGCCTCTGTGACGATTCTCTTTGTTTCTTCATCTATTTCCTCAGCTGTTTTATCTGAATAATCTCTGTTTTTTGCTATTTCTCTTCCGAGAAAAACATGTTCTTCCCTTTTACCAAAGGTAAGAGGTCCCATTCTTTCACTCATTCCCCATTCAGTTACCATTTTTCTTGCAAGCTCAGTAGCTCTTTCAAGGTCATTTCCAGCTCCTGTTGTCATTGTCTGTAATGCTATTTCTTCGGCTACTCTGCCTCCAAGAAGAACCTTTAAGGTTCCGTAAAGATAATCTCTGGAATAAGTATAACGATCATCAAGAGGAAGTTGTTGCGTAACTCCAAGGGCTCGACCTCGTGGAATTATGCTTACCTTGTGAATAGGATCTGTATGAGGTGTAAGTTTAGCAACTAAAGCATGCCCTGCTTCGTGATATGCTGTGATTCTTCTTTCTTCATCACTAAGAACCATACTTTTTCGTTCCACTCCCATTAACACCTTGTCTTTTGCTGCTTCGAAATCGTGCATAGAGACCGTATTACTATTTTTTCTCGCCGCAATCAATGCAGCTTCATTAACAAGATTAGAAAGATCAGCACCAGAAAAACCAGGTGTTCCTCTTGCGATTTTCTCAAGATCCACATCGCTTGCGAGGGGAATTTTTTTAGTGTGAACCTTTAGAATTTCAAGCCTACCTTTTACATCAGGTAAAGGGACAACTATCTGACGATCAAATCTACCAGGTCTTAAAAGGGCAGGGTCTAATACATCAGGTCTATTTGTAGCTGCAAGAACTATAATGCCTTCATTGCTTTCAAATCCATCCATTTCAACAAGAAGTTGATTAAGAGTCTGCTCCCTTTCATCATGTCCACCTCCAAGGCCTGCACCTCTTTGTCTTCCTACAGCATCTATTTCATCTATAAAAACTATACATGGAGAATTTTTCTTTGCCTGATCAAAAAGATCTCTTACTCTGCTTGCTCCAACTCCAACAAACATTTCAACAAAATCTGAGCCTGATATGGAAAAGAAAGGTACTCCAGCTTCTCCTGCTATGGCTTTTGCAAGAAGAGTTTTTCCCGTACCAGGAGAACCTACAAGAAGAATTCCTTTTGGAATTTTTGCTCCAAGTTTTATGTATTTTTGAGGACTGGTGAGAAAGTCAACAACTTCTTTTACCTCTTCTTTTACTTCCTCAATTCCTGCTACATCTGAGAAAGTTACTTTAATTGCTTTGTTAGAGATCATTTTTGCTCTTGCCTTTCCAAAAGACATAGCACGGCTGCTTCCTGCTTGCATCTGTTTCATGAATAATATCCATAAAAAAACCAAAAATATAACAGGCCCCCAGGAGATAAGAAAATTCACATACCAGGGAGTTTGTTCTGGTGGTTTTACTGATATTTTAACTCCATGACCAGTAAGCTCCTTTATGAGGTCAGGGTAATTTATGTAATAGGTCCTGAATGAAGCACCGTCTTTTAATTTACCGTTTATTGCTGTATCTTTTATAACAACTTCTTCGATTTCTCCATTTTGAACTTTTAGCAGGAATTCGGAAAATATTATCTCTTTTTCATTTTTTTGTGGGACACTGAAAAGATTAAAAAGCGCTATTATACAAACGCCTATTATTAGCCAGATAATTAGTGTTTTGAGTGAACCCTTTGTCTGTCCGTTCATACTTAATTGTAACCCAAAAAGAGATTAAAAGTAAAAAATTTGAAATAGTACTTTTGTATTTCTTTATAAAAAGTCACCTTAGAAAAATGAATCTCTGATTAAAGAACTCAGACAAAGTCTTGCCTAATAATCAGAAAATATAATATATTACATCAATGAGAAAAGACATAGAAATATACGACACCACCTTAAGAGATGGAGCACAGGCAGAGGATATATCATTTTCTTTAGATGACAAGGTGAAAATTACGGAAAAACTTGACGAATTGGGATTTCATTATATTGAAGGTGGATGGCCTGGTTCAAATCCAAAAGATGCAGAGTATTTTAAAAAAGTCAAAAAATTGAAATTAAAAAATGCAAAAATCGTTGCTTTTGGTAGCACCCATAGACATAAATTTAAGGTTGAAAGCGATCCAAACATAAAAACATTGATTGCTGCTGAGACAGAGATTATTACCATTTTTGGGAAAACATGGGATTTTCATGTAATTGAAGCACTTAAAATCACTCTTGAAGAAAATCTTGACCTAATTTATAACACAGTAGACTATTTAAAGAGATATGCTCAAAAGGTCTTTTTTGATGCAGAGCATTTTTTCGATGGATTTAAAGATAACGAAGAGTATGCTTTGAAATGTCTTGAAGCTGCTCAAAAAGCAGGGGCAGACTGTGTTGTTCTCTGCGATACCAATGGTGGCACACTTCCACATGAAGTTGAAAAAATATTCAAAGAAGTAAGAAAACATATAAATGCACCTCTTGGTATCCATGCCCATAATGATTCTGACTGTGCTGTGGCAAATAGTATTGTAGCAGTCCTGAATGGAGCAATACAGGTTCAAGGAACAATGAATGGTTTTGGTGAAAGATGCGGTAATGCCAATCTTTGCTCTGTAATACCCAATTTGCAGCTTAAGATGAGATTCAACTGTATAGGAGAGGATAAGCTAAAAAAACTGACTGAGGTTTCAAGATTTATTTACGAAATAGCTAATCTAACGCCCTTTAAAAGGCAACCCTTTGTGGGAGAAAGTGCTTTTGCCCATAAAGGAGGAGTTCATGTTAGCGCAGTAAGAAAAAGACCAGAAACTTATGAGCATATAAGACCTGAATTTGTTGGTAATAAGCAAAGAGTTCTTGTATCTGACCTTTCTGGTAAAAGTAACATTCTAAAGAAAGCTGAGGAATTCGGCTTTCCTATTGATCCTAATTCACCTGATGTTCAGGCAATTGTAGATGCTGTGAAAGAATTAGAGAATGAGGGGTTTCAATTTGAAGGTGCAGATGCATCCTTAGAACTCCTTTTTAAAAAGGCTTTAGGGCTTAAGAGGAAATTTTTTGATCTTATTGGTTTTAGAGTTATTGATGAAAAGAGAAAGGGAGACGAACCAACTCTGAGTGAAGCTACGATAATGGTAAAAGTTGGTAAAAATATAGAGCATACTGCAGCAACCGGGAACGGACCTGTTAATGCACTTGACAATGCATTAAGAAAGGCCCTTGAGAGGTTCTATCCAGAGCTTAAAAGGGTTAAATTGAAAGATTATAAGGTTAGGGTGGTTAATTCTGGGAAAGGAACAGCTTCAAAGGTTAGAGTTTTAATTGAATCAGGGGATGATGAAACTACTTGGAGCACTGTAGGCGTATCGGAGAACATAATAGAGGCATCATGGCATGCGATTGTGGATGCTATCGAATACAAGCTTTACAGAGAAAAGCTAAAAAAAGGAGATTCCCATGATTACTGAATTAAAATTCGATGAAAATGGACTAATACCTGCAGTGATTCAAGAAGTAGATACAAAGGAAGTCTTAATGGTTGCTTATATGGATAAAGAAGCACTTAATAGAACCATAGAATCAGGATATACCCATTTTTGGTCAAGATCCAGGAAGAAGTACTGGAAAAAGGGAGAAACTTCAGGAAATGTTCAGGAAGTAAAATCAATTCTATATGATTGCGATGCAGATTGTTTGCTTGTGCTTGTAAAACAACATGGAAGTGGAGCCTGTCATACAGGTAATAGAACATGTTTCTATAGACAGATAGAGATAAAGGGAAAATAAATGAACTGCATATTTTGTAAAATAGCAAATGGCGAGATTCCTGCAAAAAAAATTTACGAAGATGATAGAGTTTTAGCCTTTTATGATATTGCACCTCAAGCTCCAATTCATATTCTCATAATTCCCAAGAAACATTTTGCAACTCTTCTTGAAATTGGCGAGGAGGATAGTCAATTGATTGGACATATTTTTTTAGTTGCCAATAAAATAGCGAAAGAATTGAAGATTGATGAATCTGGATTTAGGATAGTTGTAAACTGTAATAGAGATGGTGGACAGACAGTTTTTCATCTTCATTTTCATCTTCTTGCAGGAAGACCAATGCACTGGCCTCCAGGATAAGAATGCAAATCATCAATAAAGAAACCCTCTGGCAGGGAAAGTTTCTGAGAGTAGTCCTTATATCTTTCATCGATAAAGATGGAATTTTAAGAAAATGGGAAGCTGTGGAAAGAATAAATACTAAAGGTATAGTTATTGTAATACCTGTCACTCCAGAAGGCGAGCTTGTTTTTATTAGGCAATTTAGACCAGCCTTTGGAGGGTATGTGATAGAATTTCCAGCAGGCCTTAATGATAGAAAAGAAACTTTAGTTGAGGTTGCCAAAAGAGAATTAATAGAGGAAACAGGACTTTTTTCTGATGAGATAGTTTTTCTCGCAGAAGGACCTGTATCCTCAGGGCTTTCCACAGAAGTTATCACTGTTTACATAGCAAGAAATGTTAAAGAAGCATCGGAGGAATTAAAAAAACTTTATCCTCCTGATGATACAGAAAGGATTGAAGTTTTGAAAGTTGACCATGAAAGGGCTTTTGATTTTTTGGAAAAGCAGAGATTAAGTGGAGACTTTATTGACCTAAAAATATACGGATTTATTGAGCTTGTGAAAAATTTTATTCAATCAAAATAAGAGGGCAGAGTTATTAACTCCACCCTCCCATTTCTTACTCAAATCTAATAGCCTGAGATGGACAAAGATCTGCAGCCTGCTGGCAATCACAGGTGTCACACTTGTCTGGGCCAATAACCCAGGCTTTGTCATCTCTCATCTCGAAAACCTCAGGGCAGATCTCTGCACAGCTTCCGCAGCTGACGCAAAGATCGTAATCAACAACAGGTGTGGCCATAATTAAATCCCTCCTTCTTATAAAATTTTATTTTTATAAAATATAACAGAAAAAGTTAAAATATGCAATTAAAATTTTATAAAAGGAGGTAACTGCCTATGAAAGAAAAAGTTTTAGAAAAAGCAAAGGAAGCAAAGGAGGCATCAAGATTTATAGCAAAAGCATCCACTGATTTAAAAAACAAAATAATACTTCGAATGGCTGATTATATTAGACAAAAAAAGGAAGAGCTTATTGAAGCTAATAAAGTTGATGTAAGAAATGCGGAAAAGAAAGGGCTTTCAAAGGCGCTTATTGATAGACTTACCTTAACAGAAGGACGAATTTCAGAGATGATAAAAGGCCTTGAGGAAGTAGTGGCTCTGCCAGACCCAGTAGGAGAGGTTACTAAGATGTGGTTAAGACCAAATGGTATGCAGGTAGGAAGAATGAGAGTTCCCATAGGAGTAATCGGAGTTATATACGAGGCAAGACCAAATGTGACAGTTGACGTAACAGGACTTTGTCTTAAAGCTGGAAATTCAGTAGTTCTTCGTGGTGGTTCAGAAGCTATAAATTCAAATGTTTCCCTTGTTAAGATTCTTAAGGAAGCATTAAAAGACGAGGGAATGCATGATGGCGTTGTAACATATCTTGATATACCAAATAGAGAGGCTGTGCTTGAAATGATAAAACTTGAAGGAATTATTGACCTTATTATTCCTCGCGGTGGAGAAGGGCTTATAAGAACTGTGACGGAGAATTCAAGAATTCCAGTGCTTAAGCATTATAAGGGAGTCTGTCATGTATTCGTCGATGATGAAGCTGACTTAAAAATGGCAGAGGAGATATGTTTCAATGCGAAGGTACAAAGACCAGCTACCTGCAATGCAATGGAAACAATGCTTGTGTCAGAGAAGGTGGCAAAAAAGTTTCTTCCAAAGATGCTTAAGAGATTTGAAGAAGCTCAAGTTGAAATTAGAGGCTGTGAGAAAACAATGGCGATTTATAAAAATATTAAGCCAGTTTCGGAAAATGACTTTTATAACGAGTATCTCGACTTAATACTAAATGTAAAAGTTGTGAAGGATATCGATGAAGCAATAGAGCATATTTCCAAATACGGTTCATCTCATTCAGATGCTATTGTGACTGCCAATTACGATAAAGCCATGAAATTTTTAAGAGAGGTTGACTCTTCTGCTGTCTTTGTTAACGCATCCACAAGATTGAATGATGGTTATCAGTTTGGTCTAGGCGCAGAGATTGGCATCTCCACCGATAAAATCCACGCTCGTGGACCAATGGGGCTTGAGGAGCTTACAAGCCTAAAATTTATCGTTTTTGGCAATGGACAAATTAGAAAATGAAAATAGGGCTTTTCGGAGGAACTTTTAATCCCATACATTTAGGTCATCTAAGAGGAGCAGAGGAAGTTAGGGAGAATTTCTCTTTAGATAAAATTATTTTCATTCCATCTGGAGTGCCACCTTTGAAAACAGAAGGTGTTATAGAGGGCATTCACAGGTTAAGAATGGTAGAGGCTGCAGTTAAAGGTAATCCTTTTTTCGAAGTTTCTGACTATGAAATACAAATCAAAGGCCCTTCTTTTACTTTAAATACTTTGTTTTTTTTTAAAAAACTTTACGAACAGCATACTCTTTTTTTTATAATGGGTGTTGATTCATTTATGGAGTTACATAAGTGGCATAGACCAGAGGAAATTTTAAAAATGATTGATTTAATTGTTATGTCAAGACCAGGTTACAAAAAAATTAGGCAAGGAAAATTCATAGAAGGTTCAGATGGAGAAAATTGCTTTAGAATAAAAAATTCAGACAAAAAAGTTTATTATTTGCCTATTTCGCCATTTGCCTTTTCATCAACAAAGTTAAGAGAATTGGTAAAAAGCGGTAAGAGTATTCGATATTTAGTCCCAGAGGTCGTATTTGAATACATAAAGGAGAAAAAACTCTATTGTTAGCAAAAGAGGAGATTAAATATGTGGAGCCTAATTGATTATTGTTTGAGCGAATCTTCAATTTTCAAGGTCTATAAAAGCCCTGTAATGCGAGGTATATTGGAAAAAATAAGGGCTCTTTCCTTTGAAAATACAACTGTTTTTATATGCGGCGAAAAAGGAACAGAAAAGGAATACTTGGTGGAAATAATCCTTGAAAAAAATCCCGGAGTAGAAGTTTTGAAGCTATCTGAACCTTTAAAAGAGAAGAATCTTCTTTTGAAGGAGAAAAATTTAGTTTATATCATAGAAAAATTAGACAATGTTGACCTATCTTTATTTAACAATCCAGAAATAGTCTTTAAATGCGCTATTTTTTTAGCTAACAATGATCTTGAGACACTATTTGCAGAGGGTAAAATAGAACCTGGATTGCATGAATTTTTATCAAAGGCTCACAAATTCTATATTCCACCGCTAAGAGAGAGAAAACAGGATATTCTTCCTCTTGCTAATTTTTTTCTCAAGGAAATTGCCGAGTTTTTAAAAATTCCGACCAAGGAATTATCAAAAGAAGCAAAGAATGTTATTTTAGAACATCCATGGAATGGTAATGCCCATCAACTTAAGCAATGTCTTGCAAAGGCCTGTATCATGAGTAGGCATATTAAGCTTAATTCAAAAGACCTCTTTGGTAATTATGAAGACAAGCTTTCTATAAAGAGTTTTCTTGAACAAAAACTTGGTAGCTTACTCAAGGATTTTGAAAACATAAAAAATTCCAACCTATATGATACGGTCATTCAAGAGGTGGAGAAGGCGCTCTTTATTCTTGCTTTGAATGAAACTGGTGGTAATCAGCTGAGAGCTTCAAAAATTTTAGGTATTAATAGAAATACGCTAAATAAAAAGTTAAAGCACTATAATTTGATTTAAAAAAGATAAATGTGTTATAAAATAAATTGTAATTTTTTCTCCATGCTCTTCTTGTTTATGGGGAGGGCTGAAAATCCATATGGAGGTATGTAATGACAAAAAACTTTTACGAGAAGATGGTTTTGCTATTGCCTAACCTTTCTGAAGAAGAGGTTGAAGAATCTGTTAAAAGAATCTCAACTCTAATTACAGAAAATGGTGGTGAAATTTTAAAAGTCGATAATTGGGGAAAGAAAAAGCTTGCTTACAGGCTTAATAAGCAAACAATGGGCTATTATATTTTGTTTCTCTTTAAAGCTCCTTCATCAGCAATAAAAAAATTTGAAGATTTTTACAAGGTTTATGATCCTGTCTTCAAGTTTATGATTGTAAAGCTCACGCAACATCAAATTAATGCCCTGCCCCCAGAAATTAAAGGCATTCCTATAGAGCCTTCTGAAATTATGGCAAGGGAGTAGAATGTTTAATCGTATTATTCTTGTAGGAAATTTAACCAGAGACCCAGAGATTAGATATACTCCTTCAGGTGTTGCAGTTGCTACAGTTCCAATTGCGGTGAATTCCAGATTTAGGCAAGGCGATGAAATGAAAGAAGAAACGCTTTTTATTGATACGATTGTATTTGGAAAACAAGCTGAAGCGTGTACTCAGTATCTTAATAAAGGAAGAACTGTTCTTGTCGAAGGTAGATTGCGTGAGAGAAGATGGGAATATGAAGGTCAGAAAAAGAGTAAGGTTGAGGTTATTGCAAATACGATCAGATTTTTATCAAAAAGGGAATCGGTAGAATCACATGATACTGAACAGATTCCCCCTGAAGAATACACAGATTCAGAACCATTTTAAGGAGGAAATAGATGCAGCAAACATCACAGAGAAGATTTTTTAGAAAAAAATATTGTAGATTTTGTGCAGAAAAGGCGGATTTTATTGACTACAAAAACGCCAAACTCCTCAGAGGATTTATGACCGAAAGAGGAAAGATTCTTTCAAGAAAGCTTACAGGTACCTGTTCTAAACATCAGAGAGAGCTTACAAGGGCTATAAAAAGAGCTCGTTCAATAGCCTTATTACCATATATTGAATTGTAAAATATGAGAATTCCGAAGAATTGGATACCTTATATTGCAAACAACATAATTGAGAATTTATTAAAAAAAGAAATGATTGAAATTAATGTTCCAAAAGAACAACTTCTGGAGGAAGCTGAAAAACTTATCTTTGATGAACTAATGGTTGAGGATAGGCTTAATGAAGAAGTAAGAGAGATTCTCAAAAAGTTTGAGACAGAAATCGAGAAGGGTAAACTCGATTACAGAAAACTTTTCGAAATGACAAAACAAAAACTTGTAAAGCAAAGGAATTTAGTCCTATGATGCTTTCAGATGAGAAAATTTCTCATACATCCCATATTCTCTTTAATGGCCTGATCAATAAGGGGCTTATACAGCTTAAGGTAGATGAGCAGGAAGTAAGAAGGGAGATAAAGAGAAGTTTTATTCAGGCTTTGAAAGTTGGACAATCTATTGATGAAGTAGTTAGAAGAAAGCTTCAGTCATTTTCTAAAAAGATAGTTGAGGGAAGTCCTGAATGGAATGTGCTTTATAAAAAATTTTTTGAAGAAGAAGAGAAGAAAAGATTTGGTCGTTGATGGAAAAATTTATACCTATTCCTTCAGATAAAGAGATAACAATAGAAAAACAAAAGGCAAGACTTTTAAGGAAAACCGAATGGTGGCGAAAAAAAATCTCAAAAGGATTATGTTACTATTGCGGTAACCGTGTATCTCCTAAAGACTTAACCATGGATCATGTAGTTCCGATTATAAGAGGTGGAAAATCAACAAAAAGCAATATTGTAGCATGTTGCAAAGAATGTAATAACAAAAAGAAATATATGCTTCCTTTTGAATGGGAAGAATATCTTACCAAGCTAAATTCCTTTGACCCAGAGAGAATTCTTTAATTTTTTAAATATGGCTCAACATGAACTACCACATCAATCACATCGGGAAACTCTTTCTTTATTATTTCCTCAACTTTTTCAGCTATTTCGTGCCCTTCTTGAACAGAAATTGAAGAATCAACAAGAATTTTTAAATCCACAAAAATTTGTCCTGCTGTGCCTCTTGTCCTGATACCTTCACATCCTTGTACACCATGGAAACTTTTTACCACTTTGGCAATCTCAGAGCTTTCAATTAAGGCTTTATCGATTAGGATATCTGTAGATTCTTTAATTATGCTAAAGGCTTCTTTTGCCACCAATATGCCAATAATTAAACCAGCAATAGAGTCGAGAATATAGAATCCTGAATTTATAAAAATTATAGCTAAAATTATTCCTGAGGTAATATAAATGTCTGTTTTAGTATGAGAAGAGTCAGCAATTAAAAATTCGCTTTTTAGCTTTTTCCCTTTTTTTCTTTCGTAAGTAAATACAAAAATGTTGATAAGAAGTGTAATTAATAGGATTACAAAGGCTCTTTCGTCCAACTCAGGTCTTTTCTCTTTGATGAGAGAATGGTAAGCTCCTTTTAGAATTTCCAATGCGGTAAACCCCATTAAAACTCCAATAAAAACAGCAAAAATAGTTTCATATTTTCTGTGACCATACGGATGTTCTCTGTCAGGTGGACGACTTGCTAAGTAAAGCCCAATTAATCCACCGATATTGCTAACTGCATCAAAAAGAGAGTGAAATCCGTCTGAATAAATTGCAAGGGAGTTGACTGTCAAGCCATAAGCTATCTTAGAAAAGGATACAAAGAGATTTAGGCTAAGTGTAATCAGAAGTACTTTTTTTATTTCTTTTTTTCTATCCATCTCAACATAATGTTTTGTAGATTATTATTCCTTCTTTGTCTTTAATATATTCGAGAAAAGGTTCGTCAATAACTTTTTTCCTAATACTGGATGCATGTCTTAGAATTAATCCGTCTTTATTATTAAATAGGATACCCACATGGTTAACATCAAGGCCTTTTTTTGAGCTATAGAATCCAACATAGTAACATGAATCGAGTTTATATAGAATCTCTCCAATATTATCTTTTTCAATGTAGTATATCTCAACCTGTTTAGAAGGAACTCCTTCTATCCAAAATTTTCCATTATCGGCTTTATTTAACTGTTTAGATACTCTCTTGCAGTATATTCCGCCTATTTCTTTAGTTATGTTCTTAACTGAAGGAATACTATTCCAATCAATAAAAAAGTGCCTTCTATTTACAAAATCAACAATTCCATTGGAATATCTTACAAATTGCAGATTTTTGACAAAGCTGTCGAAGTCTGAGGATATTCTCAGAGCTTCAACATATTCAATAAATGTCATACAATCAACACCTTCAAAGTCAACTATTAACTCTTCCTTGTCTTGATCTCCGCTATTCAACGAATCTTTCTTATAGGGAGTTCCCAGAAAATGCTCGGATATTAAGGAGAGTTTTTGAGAGTTTTCAGTCTTCTCAAATTGAGAAAATAAGCCATATAAGTTGATTTTCCCGGGCTTAAATATCATATGTTATGATAAAACATGTCAATTGTCGATATCCACTTTCACGGAACAGAAAACTTAGAGATAAATGAAGCTGAAAGCGAAGAACAGATACTTGTTTTGGCTAAAGAATATGGAGAGCAAGGCATAGATGGCATATTATTTACCCTTTATCCTGCAGAAATAAATAAAATGAGAAATATCCTTTCCTATATTAAAAAAGCTATGGGAATGCAGACAGAGGGAGCAAGGATTTATGGAGCCTATCTTGAAGGACCTTTTTTAAATCCAAACCAGGCAGGAGCTCTTAATCGAAAATATTTCCTCATGCCTAATACTAAAATTCTTGAGATGCTTCTTGATGGATATGAGGATGTAGTAAAAGTAATCACAATTGCTCCAGAATTACCGGGTGCAATTCAAATTATTGAAAAATGTTGTGAGAGAAAATTAATAGTAGGCATGGGACACTCAGATGCAACTTTTAATGAAGCCTCCGAAGGTTTTAAAGCTGGTGCAAGGCTCATAACGCACCTTTTTAATGCTATGAGAGGTATTCATCATAGGGAGCCGGGTCTTGCAGGTTTTGGGCTAATAAATGAAGAAGTATATGTGGAACTCATTGGTGATGGAAGGCATTTGAGTGACGAGATTCTTAAGTGGGTTTTTATGATAAAAAACTCCGACAGATTAATTCTTGTATCCGATATGGTTAAAGATAGTGGTAATGGATTAAAACTAAAGGGAGGTTGTTTAAGTTTAAAATCAATTTCTTACAGACTTTTACAATTGAATATTGACAGCGAGAAGATAAATAGGGCAATAAATGAAAATCCGCTAAATTTATTGCAAATTAGCTTTCTTTAAGTTTTTCTGCTTCTTCTTGCTCTGTTTTGCATTCAATACACAAATCAGTAACAGGTCTTGCCTTCAGTCTTTCAATTGGAATTTCAGCCCCACATACTTCACAAATTCCATAGGTACCGCCTTCCATTTTTTCAAGGGCTTTTTCAATTTTCTTGAGTAATTTTCTTTCTCTGTCCCTTAGTCTTAATAGAAAGCTTCTATCAATTTCCTGTGAAGCTATATCTCCTATTTCTGATAGATTTGAATCAGCAGGTAGATTGGAAATTAAAACTCCCGCGTCAACAAGAATTTGTTCCTTTTGTTTTAATAAGTCTCTTTTAATTTCTTGTATTTTTTCATATCTGTCTTTATTTTTCATTTTACCCGCCATTAATAGTTTTATTAGAATATCAAAAAATAGCCTAAACAGTCAAATAGACCTCTTTATCTTGAAATTAATTTTTCCCAACCTTTAGGCTAAAAGGAACATGATAGACTATCCTTTCAATTTTAAAAAAACATTAGGCAAATTCATTGAAAGACCTAATCGCTTTGTAGTAAAGGTCAAAGTTAACGGGAAATTGGTAAATGCCTATTTACCTAATCCTGGAAGACTTTGGGAGTTGCTAATTCCAAATGAGACAGAGTTAATGCTAATTTCCAATAAAAACAGCGTTAAGCTGCCCTACACTGTGTTAGGTTGTAGAAGGGAAAATGAAAGAGTTTTACTTCACACCCATCTGACCAATAAGATTGTTAAATCTCTTATAAGTGAAGGAATGCTAAATTTTTACAAAGGGTTCAAAGTTATAGGAGAAGAGATTAAATTGGGTAAAAGCAGGTTTGATTTATTGATTGAAAATGAGGAATCTTTGCTCATTGAAGTTAAAACCTGCACTCTTTTTAGTGGAAAAGTGGCTATGTTTCCTGATGCACCTACCGAAAGAGGAGTTAAACATTTGAAAGATTTAGATAATTTAGCTAAAAGTGGTATTAAAACTGCAATGCTTTTTGTAATCATGAATCCTGAAGTTGATTTTTTTCTTCCTGCCTATCACATTGATTTTAAATTTGCCGAGGCTTTTAATGAGGTAAAGAATAATGTTGAAATTAGGGCAATCTCTCTTAAAATGGATGATACCTTCACCTATGTGGAAAGAACAAAGGATGTAGTAATTCCTTTTTTCTTTATAGAAAAGGAATTGAAAGACAGAGGATGTTATTTACTCTTACTTTATCTGGAAAAAACAAAGCCAATTAAAATAGGCCATAAGGGAGAGATTCTATTTCCCTCGGGCTTTTATATATATGTTGGAAGCGCAAAGGTAGGACTACAAAAGAGAATAGCGAGGCATAGAAGGAGGCTTAAAAATTTACATTGGCATATAGATTATTTTATTAGGAATGCTAAAATCTTGAAAGACATCCCAATTGTGACTAATGAAAATATTGAATGTGAACTGGCTAAGAATCTTTTAGAGATTAGTAATCAACATATTCCCTTTTTTGGATGTTCAGACTGTAAATGTAAAAGCCATCTTTTTTATTTCAAAGAAAATCCCATCTTAAATAAAAAATTTCTTAAAATCATCAATTATTTCAGAATGGACCTCATCAAAATATAACTAACCCTTTTTCCTCCAGTAGGCTATGCTTACATTAGCATAGTCTTTTATCCATATATGTCCAAATTCATAAGAAAGATTTTTAAATATTTTATCTTTCTCGAAGGGATACAATTCTCTTTTGAATTTAAACTCCCAATGTTCAAGTAGTTCGTCAATGCTATGATAGGCGAAGGAATTTTCCCACACATAGGAATTATAAAAGAGCATTTTATAGGAAGGATAATAGGAAGTTAACTTATTAATTGGAAAGGGTTTTTCTGAGACGAGGAAAAAGTTTTTGACTCCTGAGTTAAAAATTTTAAAGAGAGAACCTTCGAGTCCATCCTCAGTTAAATGAAGACTATTGCAGGCCAATACAAGATCATATTCATTAAGTTCATGGATTGCTAAATCTTCAAATCTCCTGCTATCAATGTCTACTTTATTGAGGTTATCTCTATTTTTTTCTATGAGAAATTCTCTAATCTTTGTGGAAGGTTCAAGAGCTGTTACGGAACATTTTTTTTCTAAAAGAGGGAAACTTAGCACTCCATCTCCAGCCCCTATGTCTAAAATTCTACATTTTTCCGAGATAAGATGGAGTAATAGCTTCTTTATCGGTTCATGATAAGTAGTATGAGTTCTCCAAAGCCTGTACCATTTGGCATAATCATTCCAATAGTTGATTTTTTTTATTTCAGTTTCTATCATACAAAAATAAAGAAGCCACAGCTCGGGATTCATCCCAAACTGTGGCCTTCATGACCACTATAATTTCAAATAGACTAAAAACTTTTGTCTTTAAGTTTTTAAAAAATTATAGCTAAAAAGGTACATTTTGTCAACAATTTTGCAAAAGTGATATAATCAAAACAATTAAATGGTTGGAGGAAGATAATGGTTATTTTAGGTGTAAATGTTGACCATGTGGCCACTGTTAGGCAAGCAAGAAAAACCTTTGAGCCTGATCCTGTAATGGCAGCCACACTTGCTATCTTAGGAGGTGCTGATGGAATAACAGTTCATCTTCGAGAGGATAGGCGTCATATCCAGGACAGAGATTTAAAACTTTTAAGAGAGGTTGTTCCCTGTGAGCTTAACTTAGAGATGGCTGCAACGGAAGAAATGATTAAAATAGCCTGTTCGACAAAGCCAGATTTGGTAACAATTGTTCCAGAAAAAAGACAAGAACTTACCACAGAAGGCGGATTAAATGTGCGAGATTTAAAGGAACATTTGAAAGAAGCTATACAAAGAATAAAGGATGAAGGAATCCCTGTAAGTCTTTTTATAAATCCAGACCGAGCTGATATTGAATGCTCTAAGGAAATAGGCGCAGACATGGTTGAAATTCATACAGGATACTATTCTGAGGCAAAGGGAGAGTTAGCCCTTAGGGAACTTCAAAGAATAAAAGACGCTGTAGCATTCTCTCTATCATTAGGCCTAAAGACCAATGCAGGTCATGGACTAAACTACTACAATGTTAAGCCAATTGCAGGAATAAAAGGTATTAGAGGTCTTTATATAGGACATAGCATAGTCTCAAGAGCAGTGCTTGTTGGAATAGAGGAAGCAGTAAGGCAGATGAAAAAGCTAATAGGAGAGGCTTGTAGTGGTGTTTAATACAGATGTCACATATAGAACTCTTTCTCAATATCTTATTGAGATAAAAGAGGTAATACAGGATATCTTTGATTACGAATGGATAGTCGCAGAGATAGCAAATATGAGCATTGATAAAAACGGACATTGCTGGATTGAACTATTAGAAAAAAGAGGTAACGAGATTATAGCTCAATGTAAAGGTGTTATTTGGAAAAGTAATTCTGAGATTATAAAATACTTTTTCTTAAAAACAGGAACGCAACTACAAAAAGGTATTAAAATTCTTTTCCTTGGTAAAGCCGTATTCCACGAAAAATACGGATTCGTGATTTATGTCTCCCAGATCGATCCATCCTTTACGCTTGGAGAAATGGCAATAAAGAAAAAGGAGGTAATTGAAAGACTTACTCGAGAAGGCTTTATTAATAAAAACAAACTTCTCGAAGTCCCTTTGGTTATTCAAAGAATTGCTATTATATCCAGTAAAACAGCAGCAGGATATGAAGATTTTATGAAAATACTTAATGAGAACAAGTATGGATTCAGATTCCATACAGTTCTTTTTGATACACTTGTTCAGGGAGAAAATGCTGCATCCTCTATAATAGAGGAGCTTCAAAGATGTGCGGAAGAGTATTGGAATTTTGATGTAGCTGTTCTGGTTAGGGGAGGTGGCTCTGAGGTGGACCTGCACTGCTTCAATGATTATGAACTTGCTAAGAAGATTGCCCTTATGCCTATTCCAGTATTTACAGGTATAGGTCATACAAGAGATGAAACAGTGGTAGATTATGTTTCTTCTAAAAGCTTTAAAACACCCTCTGAACTTGCTAAGTTTATAATCGATAGAGCCTTTGATTTTTATTCCCAGATCGAAAATTTGAGCAAAAGAATATACAGCAGAGTTGAAGTAATGTTAAAGTTAGAGGCTGAGAGAGTAAAAACTTCAAAGGAGCGTATCCATGTGTTAGTTTTAAACTGCATTGAAAGATCGATTAACAAAGTTAATATGACTACGAATTTGATTCATAGAAGTGTTCTAAAACGAATCCATACCCAGAGGGAAAAACTCTCTACCCTAAAATATGACTTAAAGAGAAAATTAAATTTACGGACAAAAAATGAGGAGAATTTGATTAATAGCTTGCGGAGTGAATTAAATTATAGAACATCCGATTTTTTAATAAGAAATAATTTTAACTTAAAGTCCAGAACAGAAATACTGGTTGAAAAGGCAAAGAACCTTCTTAAACTTGAAAGCCTTAAAATTGAGGGCGTAGTTGAAAGAATTCATCTTCTTAACCCTGAAAACATTCTCAAAAGGGGATATAGTATAACCTATGCAAAGGGTAAAGTGGTGAAGGATGTTAAAGATATTGATCTAAACGAGGAAATTTTTATAAAACTTTACAAAGGAAAAATAAAAGGAAAAGTTATTGATAAGGAGGAAGATAGTGGAGAAATTAAGTTACTCTAAAGCAATGAAAGAAATAGAGGAAATTTTAAAATACATTGAATCTCAGGAAGTTGATGTGGATATACTTGTTGATAAGGTTAAAAAAGCAACAGAACTCATTCGTTTCTGTAAAAATAAACTTAAATTAGCAGAAGAGGAACTGCAGAAAACCCTTAGCGAATTAGAGGAAACACCAAATCAGGAAACAGAGCCTTTCTAAATGAACTGGAAAGACAACGTTTCTTTTGTTCTTGTTGAACCTAAAGAATCTGGTAACATCGGTGCGTCAGCCCGAGGGATTAAGAATATGGGCTTTACCAGACTTACCCTTATTAATCCTCCGCTACTTACCGATGAAGCCTTTTGGATGGCATGGAGAAGTAAGGATGTTATTGAAAATGCTGAAATTAAAGAGGATCTCGATAGAGCTATTGAAGATAAAGCCCTTGTGGTTGGAACAACCAGAAGAAGAGGTTCAAAGCGCGGGGCAATAGTAGATGTGAGAGACGGAGTAAAGAGAATTTATGAAGTAGCCCAAAATAATAAAGTGGCTATAATTTTTGGAAGAGAGGATAAGGGGTTATTTAATGAAGAGGTTGAAAAATGCGGTTTTTTGATGACAATTCCTACTTCTTCGCTTCAGCCCTCATTGAATTTAAGTCAGGCTGTGATGATAGTAGCTTACGAACTTATGCGTTGTGAAGATTTAGAAGATTATCATATGCACCGTCAGTTTTATGTTGACCAGAGAGAGCTTGAGAAGTTATACGCAAGGTTATATAAGGTATTAAAAGATATAGGTTACATCCCTGATAATAAAGATATCGAACGGAGAGTTTTAAATAATTTAAAGCATTTCTTTGGTAGAACTGGGCTTACTTTTTGGGAATTAAAAATGCTACACGGAATCTGTTCTCATCTCGAGGAGACTATTAATAAAGAGGATTAATTTTAAAAATAACCCTAAATGCCTATAGAGTGTTTTATTTTGATAAATTTACAAAAATTTTCCTTTTTTTGTTAAAATAAAAAATCTCCCGTATATTGGGAGAATTTTATTTTTTGAGGTTTTAAGATGAAAATTGAGGTCTTTGAAATACCAGAAGAAGGTTTAAATATTGAGATTGAAGAAAAGCCCAAGATAGAAGGAATAGAAATACTAGCTCCATTTAAAGCAGTACTAAAAGTAGAGAAAAGACATAAGGAAGTATTCATTAAAGGCATTGTAAGTGGAGAGATAATGCTTCAGTGTAGCAGATGTCTGAAGGATTATCCCATGCCTATAAGAACTTTGATAGAGGTCACCTATCATCCAATTGAGGAGTTAAACAAAGAAGAGCTAATTGAGTTGAAAAAGGATGAGATGGAGGTTGATTTTTACAAAGAGGGATTAATTGATACAGAGAATATAATTCGTGACCAGATTTTACTTAATATACCAATGAAGCCCCTCTGTAATGAGAATTGTAAAGGATTTTGTCCTGTCTGTGGTAATGATTTAAATGAATCTGATTGCGGATGCAAAAAAGAGGAGATAGATCCAAGATTTGAAACATTACAAACACTTTTAAGGAGGATGAAAGCAAATGGCTAATCCAAGACATCGTCATACTCCCTCAAGAAGGGACAAAAGAAGAGCAAATTGGAAGGCAGTAGCTCCAAATTTAGCTTTATGCTCAGAGTGCAAGGAACCAAAGTTGCCCCATAGAGTTTGTCCAAATTGTGGTTCCTACAGAGGTAAAAAATTTATAGAGGTAGAAGAGTAATCAAAAAAGATGCTTAAAATTGCTGTTGATGCAATGGGGGGTGATTTTGCCCCTGAGGTAAATATTCTTGGAGCCTATGATGCAGCATCAGATAACGAGATAGAGGTTATCCTTGTAGGCAAAGAGGATAAAATAAAAGATTTTCTTCCAGAAAAAAAGGAGCTCAAAGGTAAAGTTTCTATCTTTAATGTGGAAGATCAGATCCGCATGGATGAAAACGTATCTTCTGCTATAAGAAGAAAAAATACATCAATGAGAAGGGCTATAGAGTTGGTTAAAAACGGTGAGGCCCATGCAGTTTTAAGTGCTGGCAATTCTGGAGCTATGATGGCACTTAGTTTTCTTTTACTTGGAAAACTTCCCAATGTTGATAGACCTGCTATAGCTACTGTAATGCCATGCCTTAAGGGTCATTTTATTTTACTTGATGCTGGAGCAAATGTGGATTGTAAGGCTGAACATTTACTTCAGTTTGCCTTTATGGGTGATGCTTATCATAAGGCTCTTTTTAATTCAACATCGCCAAGGATTGCTCTTTTAAGCATAGGAGAGGAACACTCAAAAGGTAACGAGGCAACAAAAGAGGCATATAAGCTTCTTCAGGAAACGAATCTGAACTTTATTGGGAATATAGAAGGTAAGGATGTTTTTTTTGGCTCTGCTGATGTAATAGTTTGCGATGGATTTGTGGGAAATATTGTTTTGAAAGTTGGAGAGGGACTTGCGGATGCACTTATGAAAATGCTTAAGAGAGAGATTGCAGAATTAATAACTGGAAAGATTGGTTATATGATGATAAAGCCTGCTATAAAGAGCTTTCGTAAGAAAGTTGATTATTCTGAATACGGAGGAGCCCTGCTATTAGGCATAAATGGAACAAGCATTATATGTCATGGTAGGTCCTCTGCAAAGGCAATAAAGAATGCAATAAAAGTAGCTACTGAAATGGCTAAAAAAGAAATATACAAAAGAATTTCAGAAAGCTTGACCATAACGGAGGATATAAATGAGGGCAAAGATTCTCTCAACAGGCTCATATATTCCTGAAAGGGTTATAACAAACTTTGATCTTGAAAAAATGGTTGATACATCAGACGAATGGATAACAGAAAGAACAGGAATAAAGGAAAGAAGAATTGTAGCAGATAACCAGGCAACAAGTGATTTGGCTTATGAAGCATCAATAAACGCTTTAAAAAAGGCTGGACTAACTTCACAGGATATAGATTTAATCATTGTAGCTACTGTAACACCTGACATGCTAGTTCCTTCTGCTGCTTGCATTCTTCAAATGAAGCTCGGTGCCAGTAAGGCAGTTGCTTTTGATATAAATGGTGCTTGCACAGGTTTTATATATGCTCTTTCCGTTGCAGAGAAATTCATTAGAACAGGCGCAGCAAAAAGAGCTCTTGTAGTAGGAGCAGAAACTCTTTCGCGATTTACTGATTGGACTGATCGCAGTATTTGTGTTTTGCTTGCTGATGGAGCAGGAGCAGTTATCCTTGAGGGAACAAAGAAGGATGAGGGGATAAAGGTTATTGATATATTTTCAGATGGAAACATGTGGGATTTTATACATATGCCAGCAGGTGGATCTAAAATGCCAGTTGATGAGACAGTATTAAAAAAGAGATTGAATTTCATAAAAATGAGAGGTAATGAAACCTTTAAAGTGGCTGTCAAAACCCTTGAAGAAGTGGTAGTTGCCACTCTTCAAAAAGGCGGGATAGAATCTTCGCAACTTAATTTACTTGTTCCTCATCAGGCAAACATTAGAATTATACAGGCTATGGCAAAGAGACTCTCGCTTCCAATGGAAAAGGTTATGGTTAACATTGACAAATACGGAAACACCTCAGCTGCATCAATTCCTATTGCCCTTGATGAGGCAAATGAAAGTGGAAAAATTAAGAAAGGCGATAATGTAATGCTTGCTGCTTTTGGAGCAGGCCTCACATGGGGAGCAGCTCTTATTAAGTGGTAGAGGAATTCTTTCGTTTCTCTTTATCTCTTTTATAACGATGAATGTGCCACATTCTGAAGAGTCTTTCGATTCTGTCTTTGAATAACCAGATAGTTACCATAGCAACAATAGCAATTCCTGCAAGCCTTAAGAATTTTTCATATTCATGATGTCTTAAATAGCTTCCTCCAAGAGAAAGTAGCACTGTGCCAAGAAGTCTTCCTATACCTGCAATTATTGTAAATTCAATTATAGATAACCTACTTAGGCCAAGAAAATAGCTTAAGTAGTCTTTAGGAAATCCAGGAATTAGAAAAAGAAAAAAAACTAAAAAAGCGCCTTTGTGGTGAAGAAGATAGTCAAACTTATTGAGAACCATTGGATCAACAACTTTTTCAACAAAGGGTTTACCGAATACTCTACCGAGGGTGAAGGCTATTAGTGAGCCCAGAGTAAGTCCAATTGTAGAAAGAATGGCACCCCCAACGGTTCCATAAAGATATCCTCCAAGCAATCCTGTAACTTCTCCTGGAATTGGAGCTGCAACAACCTGAAAAGCCTGAATGAGAATAAAACCTAAAAATCCAAGAGGACCAAGAGATTGTATGAAATTTTTAAGCTTTTCCTCATTTAGAAAGAATTCAATTAAACCAAATCGATAGGATAAATAAACTATTAATGCGATAAGCACTGCGAGAATAGAAAATCTCAGCAGTGCTTTAAGGGTAGTTTTATTTTTTGTCAACCTTTAATTTCTCCAAAAAGGGTGATACTAAATCCATTGGCAATGGGAATAGTATAGTGGAATTTTTCTCTGATGCAATTTCTTTAAGGGTTTGTAAGTATCTTAGTTGTAATGCTGCTGGTTCAGATGCAATAATTCTTGCAGCTTCAGTAAGTTTTTCCGCTGCTTGAAGTTCTCCTTCTGCATGGATAATTTTAGCTCTTCTTTCTCTTTCTGCCTCTGCCTGTCTTGCCATTGCACGAAGCATTTCTTGAGGAAGGTCCACATTTTTAACTTCAACTGCTGTAACCTTTATTCCCCAAGGTTCAGTTTGGGAATCAATTACCTGCTGAAGTTCAGCATTTATTTGTTCACGATTGGTAAGAAGATCCTGAAGCTCACTTTGACCTAAGATGCTTCTTAGAGTGGTTTGGGCTATCTGACTTGTAGCATAATAGAAGTCCTCTACAGCAGTTACAGCTTTGATAGGATCAATGGGCCTAAAATAAACAACCGCATTTACTTTAACAGACACATTATCTTTAGTAATAATATCTTGGGCTGGAACATCCATTGTGACAATTCTGAGGCTTACCTTAACCATCTTATCAATAACTGGCCAGATAAGAACAAGTCCAGGTCCTTTAACAGGAATAACTCTTCCAAGCCTAAAAACAACTCCTCTTTCGTATTCCTTCAGGATTTTAATGGCACTACTTAAAATGTAGAAGGCTAAAAACACAATGACAATTAAAGTTAAAAGCGATGTCTCAAAAAACATTTGAACCTCCTAATGACTTATTTATAAATTTTAACATACTAAGACAAAGTTTTTTGTTTTGTCCTTTTTTATTGAATTTTCATAATTAATCCGTTTATTATTTAATTTGATAAGAATAAAATTCATGGAGGTTTTTTATGGAAATACCCCTAAATAAAGCACCTGAGAGTCCAGAGGAAAGGCAAATTATGATTGCAGAACTTATCAAGGAGCAGGAGGAAAAGTTCGCTCATAGTATCGGTTATATTCAGAGATTTATGATAGAAAACTTAACAAATAAGGGATATACTTTAGAGGATATAGAAATAAATAAGAGTTATGAGGTAGAGGTTTCTGAAAATGAGAAGTTTGTTACCTCTGTGGATCTTCTAATAAAACTAAATGATAAATATGTTTATGCCATTAAATGCACTCCAGCTTCAATTGACTCTTGGCAGAGATTTATGCTTGCTTTTTGCAGAGTTGTAGAATCATATCAGATTCCCTTTGCAATGATAACCGATGGTATAGAGGGAAGATTAATAAATATAACCTCCGGTGAGGTTCTTGAGACTATGGAAATTCCTAATAAAGAAGAGCTACAGAATTTGACCTCAAATATTGATTTTGTTCCTTATAGTAAGGATAAACTTCCGAAGGAAAAGAGAATTCTTTATGCCTTTGATGCTATAAAGTGCTGTCCAACTTATAAAATATGAAAATTTTAAGATTGGCTCTCTGTCAGATAAATTCTACAGTTGGGGACTTAGAGGGTAATTTAGAGAAAATTTTAGATTTTACCTATAAGGCTAAAAATCAGGGTGCTAAGATTGTAGTTTTTCCAGAACTATCCCTTACAGGCTATATGCCTGAGGATCTTCTTTTTTATCCTTCTTTTATTAAAAAAACTAAGGAAACCCTTCAGTTAATTGTAGAAAAAGTAGAGGATTTTGTTTTGATATTAGGAATGCCTTTAAAAGAAGAAGACCTCTATAATTCAGCGGTAATTATTGCTGATAAAAAGATCATTGATAAGTATCACAAAATTTATCTTCCCAATTATAGTGTGTTTGATGAAATGAGATATTTTAAGTCGGGTAAAAGAACCCCAGTTTACGATTATGATGGTGTTCTTTTTGGATTAAATATATGTGAGGATATTTTTCATTCAACTCTACCAAGCCCCGTTCAAGCCTATAAAGGAGCTGAGATAATTATTAACATTAGCGCCTCTCCATTTTATAAAGGCAAATTTGATAAAAAACTACGAATGCTCTCTACAAGAGCGTATGACATGGGAGTTTATATTGCGTATTTAAATGCAGTGGGTGGGCAGGATGAGATGGTGTTTGATGGAAGAAGTCTTTTAATTTCGCCATCAGGAGAAGTTGTTGCTACTGGAAAAGCTTTTGAGGAAGACCTCATAATTGTTGATATTGACCTTGAGGAAGTCACACGAGTAAGGATGAGAGAACCAAAAATAAGATGGGAACAGGATTTTGTTAGAGAAACCGAGCTCATATCTATTCCTTTAAAAAGAAAAGAAGGAGAAACATTTTCCTTATCTTTAAATAGAGATATTAAAAAACTTTCTGAGGAAGAAGAGATTTTTAGTGCCCTTTCTCTGGGATTGAGAGACTATGTTAAGAAGAATGGCTTTAAGAAAGTTTGTCTTGGCTTGAGTGGCGGAATAGACTCTTCCTTTGTTGCTTTAGTTGCTGTTGAAGCTATTGGCAGAGAGAATGTGGTAGGTGTATTTATGCCATCTCGATATACCTCCAGTGAAAGCAGAGAGGATGTATTTGAACTTGTTAAAAATTTAGGTATCGAGCTTATTGAGATTTCAATTGATGAAATATTTGAAGAGTATTTAAATTGTCTTTCAAAGGTTTTTAAAGGTCTTAAAGAGGATGTGACAGAAGAAAACATTCAAAGTCGGATTAGAGGCAACATTCTAATGGCCTTATCTAACAAGTATGGTTGGTTAGTAATTACCACAGGGAATAAGTCAGAGCTGGCTGTTGGCTATGCTACTTTATATGGAGATATGGCAGGAGGATTTTCGGTAATAAAGGATTTATACAAAACAGAAGTTTATAAAGTGGCTAAGTGGGCTTCCAAAGGAAGGATTCCAGAGAGAGTTTTTATAAAACCACCTTCAGCAGAACTCAGACCTAATCAGACTGATCAGGACAGTTTGCCTCCTTATGATTTATTAGACAAAGTTCTTTATCTCCATATAGAGAAATGCATGGGAGAGAGAGATATTGTTTCCTATGAAATAGATAGGGATACGATAAAAAAAGTTCTCAGAATGGTGAAAAAAGCAGAATTTAAACGCAGACAGGCACCTCCAGGTGTTAAGATTTCGCCTGTAGCTCTTGGAAAAGATTGGAGATTTCCGATAACAAACGAATACACATGGGAGGCTTGATGAAAAAAGCATTTTTTAGTATTTTATTTGCTTTTTTTATATTATTTGCTGACCATGTTTTTTGTGAAACCCAAGGGATCAGTCAAAGTAAAGACAAAGTCCTACAGTATGCTAAACCCAAAAAACCGGTGAAAATAAAACTTCATCGAGACAAAAAAGGTGAGTATAGTTGGGATATTACAGGTGAAAGCGTTGAGGAAGTTATTAGAACAGACAAAAGATTAAGGCAATTATTAAAGGAAGAATAGATGTCGCAAGGAAAACTTTATATTGTTTCAACGCCTATAGGTAATCTTGAAGACATAACCCTAAGAGGTTTAGAAACTTTAAAAAAAGTTGATTATATAGCATGTGAAGACACAGAGCATAGTCTTAAACTTCTAAACTACTATGGCATAAAAAAACCTTTGATAAGTTATTGGTCTGAAAAGGAAAAAGTGCGTGCCGAGGAAATTGTTGAAAAAATTAAGAGTGGACACACAGTAGCATTAATAACCGATGCAGGAACTCCAGGAATTTCTGATCCAGGAGGAATTGTAATTAGAAGAGCAATAGAGGAAGATATAGAGATAATACCCATTCCAGGAGCTACAGCTCTAATTACCGCATTAAGTATCTCTGGACTTAGCACAGATGAATTTACCTTCATAGGATTTCTTCCAGTCAAGGAATCCCAGAGGAAGAAGAAGTTACTTGAGCTGAGCACAGAAAAAAGAACTCTTGTATTTTATGAGGCTCCTCATCGATTATTAAATGCTCTGCATGACATGCTTGAGGTTTTTGGAGACAGAAATGTTTGCATTGCTAGAGAGCTTACAAAAATGTTCGAAGAAGTTTTAAGAGGAAGACTTTCTGAATTGGTTGAAAAACTTGAGGAAAGTAAGATAGCTGGTGAGTATGTTATAGTAGTTGAGGGAGGGAGTTTAGCTGAACGATCCTTTGAAGAAGCTTTAAGAGAAGTTAAGGAGCTTATGAAAAGAGGAAAAGGCAGAAAAGAAGCAGTTAAAATAGTTTCAGAACTTTATAATTTAAGCAAAAAAGATCTATATGATAAAAGTTTAAAGATGGATGAATTAAGATGAAGGCAGCCTATCTAATATCTCCTCAAAAAATTGAGATTGTTGAAAAACCTATCCCATCAATAGATAAAGGGGAGGTTTTAATAAGAGTCAAAGCAGCCCTTACATGCGGTACAGATCTAAAAGCTTATTTGCGAGGACATCCTCTTATCCCAATGCCAGGTCCTTTTGGACATGAGTTTTCAGGAATTATAGAAGAAATAGCACCTGATGTAGAAGGATTTAAAAAAGGCGATTCGGTCATGCTTGTTCACACAGCACCTTGTGGAGAGTGTTCCTATTGTAAGCGTGGACTTTTTAATCTGTGCGAAATATTAACAAAAGATATGATGCTCGGAGCCTTTTCAGAGTATATGGTTGTGAAAAAAAGAGTTGCCAAGCAGAACATGTTTCATAAACCCGAGGACATTCCTTTTGAAGAGGCTGCATTTCTTGAGCCTCTTTCCTGCATTGTTCACGGTGTTAGAACCCTTAACCCGCAAACTGATGATAGGGTGCTTATTATTGGAACAGGACCGGTCGGACTTTTATTCATGCAGGTGCTTAAAATTATGGGAATTGAAGTAGCAGTTTTAGGAAGAAATAAAAACAAGCTATCAATGGCCAAGTCTTTGGGGGCAGACAGTGTTTTTTGTACAGGTGAAAATCCGTTAGTTTATACCGATGGTTTTGGATTTGACAAGGTAGTTGAATGTACTGGACAAAAGGAGATTTGGATAAAGGCTTTGGATTATGTTAGAAAGGGTGGAACAGTGCTTCTCTTTGGAGGATTAAAATCAGGCACCGAAGTATGCTATGATGCTGGAAGACTACATTACGATGAAATTACTCTAAAGGGCGTTTTTCATTACAATCCCGATGATGTAAAAGAGGCTGTAAATTTAATTAAATCAAAAAAACTTAAACTTACGGAGCTTATATCAGGGAAAATGCCTCTTAATAAAATTTCCGAAGTATTTGAAAAATTATCAAAGGGGGAGGGAATTAAATATCTAATAGAACTATGAGAAGAATAGGGAAAGAGGAAATTATCAGGGAAGTTAAAGATCTCTACAAGGAGGCGGTTATTTCACTTCCAGAAGATGTATCTAAAGCTCTTAAGGATGCTTTTAATAAGGAAGAAGGGACAGCAAAGGAGATTTTAAAACAGATAGTTGATAATGAGCGAGTATCATTGGAGGATAGAATTCCTCTTTGTCAGGATACAGGGATTGCAGTTCTTTTTGTTGAATGGGGCTGTAAAGTTATTTATGAAGATGGAGATCCTATGGATGCATTTAATGAAGGGATTAGGCTTGCAGTAAAAGAGGGTTATCTGAGGGCTAGTGTTGTTGAAGATCCTGTTTTCTCTAGGAAAAATACAGGAGACAATACTCCTTCGATTGTGCATTTTGAAATGGTAAAGAGTGATAAGGTAAAGATTACTCTTGCTCCAAAGGGAGCTGGAAGCGAGAATATGTCAGCCTTAAAGATGCTTAAGCCTGCAGAGGGCCTTGATGGAGTAAAGGCATTTGTAATTGAAACAGTAAAAAAGGCAGGAGGAAATCCTTGTCCTCCTGTAATCGTTGGAATAGGAATTGGTGGCAATTTTGAAAAGGCAGCCCTTTTAGCTAAGAAATCTCTTTTAAGAAAAATAGGTGAGTCCAATCCAAATCCTCTCTATGCAAAACTTGAAAAAGAGCTTCTTGAGGATATAAATTCTTTAAACATTGGAGCTATGGGCATAGGCGGTAAAACCACAGCTTTGGCTGTGCATATTGAATACTATCCATGCCACATTGCATCTCTTCCAGTTGCTGTAAACATTCAATGCCATTCTGCAAGACATAAGGAGGTGGTGCTTTGAAAACTCATAAAATAGAAACTCCATTAAATGACAATGTGATAGAAAAACTTAGGGTGGGTGACTTGGTTTTAATAAATGGTTATGTTTATACTGCGAGAGATGCAGCACATAAAAAGCTTTTAGAATTAATAAACAGCAAGTTATCCTTACCATTTGACCTAAAAGGACAGATCATTTACTATGTAGGTCCTACTCCTGCGCCTCCAGGAAAGGTAATAGGTGCAGCAGGTCCAACAACTTCTTCAAGAATGGATTCCTATACACCTCTCTTACTCTCATTGGGACTTAAAGGAATGATTGGGAAGGGACAACGTTCAGAGGAAGTAAAAGAAGCGATTAAAAAGTATAGAGCTATCTATTTTCTTGCAACAGGCGGAGCTGGAGCTTTGCTTAGTAAGCACATAATTGAAGCAAAAGAAATTGCTTTCTCTGAACTTGGAACAGAGTCAATAAAAAGATTGCTCCTGAGGGATTTTCCTGCCATAGTTGGGATTGATATTTATGGAGGAGATATTTTTAAAAGATAGTTCACTTAAGCTTAAATTTTTCTATCTCCTTCAAAGCTTCTTCTTTTTTCGAAATTTTATTCATTAGAACCAGCATTTCAATCCTCTCAAGAATTTCTCCAATGAGTGGAGAAGGTTCAAATCCGAGCTTAATAAGTTCTTCCCCATTTATTAGAGGCAATTTTCTTTTATTTTTCAAATAAACCTTTTTGTGGAATCTTTCTAAATCCTGGTAAAACCAAGCCCTTGCAACTCCCATAGGATCTTTGCTTATACTGTACAGAAGGGCGGGATAAAGAATATTCTCGTAATTTTTTATAAATCTGACCTTATCTATGAGATTTTCTATTTTTCTTATTTTTTCTCCTGCTTCTTTTAGTTTTTCAATAAATCGGCTTTCTTTCTTAGAAGGCTTTAACTTCATTATTAGAGAAGGGCTTTGAAATCCGAAAAGACAAGCAAATTTTAAAGAGCATAAGATATTAATACTTAATAAACCCCTCCAATAGTTAAATACTTTTTTAGGGTCTTCTAAAAGCCTTTCGAGGATTCTAAGTGCATCGAGATCAGTTTTTAGGGATGTAAACGACGACAATGGAAAGATTGCTGTAAACAGTTTATCTTCAATAATTAACTCAACAGTTCTGCTACTTTCAGAGACAGAGAGAATTTTCCATAGCTCTTCTTTAATTCTTTCTCTTGCTACAAATTTTAATAGTGGAGCATTTTTCCTCAGTGCTTCGTGGGTAGTTTCATCAATAGAAAAACCAAGGGTGGCGTAAAAACGATATGCCCTTAAAATTCTTAAAGGATCTGCCTTTAGATTTTCTTCATTTACCATTCTAATCAGCTTATTTTTTAAGTCTATTGCTCCATTAAAGGGATCAATAATCTTATCAAGGGACAAAGTTATTGCCATGGCATTTATCGTAAAATCTCTCTCACTTAGGTCATTCTCAATAGAGCCGCCTCTTAATTCGGCAAAATCGATTGTTACAGAATCTTTGACAACACGACCAATGGAGAACTCTTCGTCAAGAAGCACAAAAGAGCCTTTTATCTTTTTTGCTAATTCCCTTGCAAGTTTAATTGAATCACCTTTTATTGCAAAATCCAAGTCAATTAGAGCTCTTTTTAAGAGAATGTCTCTTACTGAGCCACCAACCAGATAGGAATTATCAGCAAGCCTTTTGTTTTTAAGAAATCCGATAACTTCCTTGAAATATGGATTTTTTATCAATGTTTTAAACATATATCACCCCGTTTTTATTATAAATGTTACCGGTCCATCATTTATTAGGCTTACTTTCATAAAACTTCTGAATACTCCCTCTTTTACAGTGAGATCTGATTTTTTTAATTTTTCAACAAAATAGCGATAGAGAATTTCTGCCTTCTCAGGTTCCATAGCTCTGTCAAAGGATGGTCTATTACCTTTTCTGCAATCACCTGCCAGTGTAAACTCTGAGACCACCATTATTTCTCCACCGATTTCTTTTATGGAAAGATTCATTTTGCCATTTTGATCTTCGAAAATTCTAAGATTAACCAATTTATTTATTAGATAGTCGGCTTCAACCTCTCCATCATCCTTTTCAATTCCAAGAAATACTAAAATTCCCCTTCTGATTGAAGATATGATTTTACCGTTAACTTCAACCTCTGCTTGATTTACACGCTGTATTAAGGCTATCATTTATGTTAATATAGCATAACATGCAAGATGAAGTGTTAAAGATATTGGCTGTTGATGATGAAATAATCAATCTCGAGCTAATAACTGCCATATTTGCTGATGCTCCAAATATAGAAATTCTAACGGCAACTAATGGTCAGGAGGCTTTAGAGATTTTAAAGAGCCATACTCCTGACATAATTGTTCTTGATATTAGAATGCCTAAGTTAAGTGGAATTGAGGTTTTGCAAGTAATTAAATCTGAATCTTCCATATCTCACATTCCTGTGGTTGTGCTTTCAGGAGATGAAAGAGAAAGGAAAAATGCTCTTAAAATCGGTGCAAATGATTTTATTTCCAAGCCCTTTGATGCAGAGGAATTAAAGCTAAGAATTACAAATAATCTTCAACTAAAAAAATACCATGATTTGCTTTCAAATCTTAATAATATTCTACAGAGTGAAGTAAGAAAAAAGACGAGGGAATTACAGGAAGCTCTTGATCTTGCAAAGGAAGCAGAGTACGAAATGGTTGTTAAGTTTGGTATGATATCTGAATTTAAAGATGAAGAAACAGGCCAGCACATAAGAAGAATGAGCTATTATTCAAAGCTTCTTGCCCAGCTTGCAGGCTTGTCCAAAGAAGAACAGCAAATAATATTTTATGCTTCACCTTTACATGATGTGGGAAAAGTAGGAATTCCAGATAGCATTCTTAAAAAACCAGGTCCTCTGACTCCGGAGGAGTTCGAGATAATAAAGCTTCATCCTACTATTGGTGCAAAAATTCTTGAATCTGACCCCAGATTCTCAACGCTTGAGGCTGGAAAGATAATTGCTGAGCAACACCATGAAAAATGGAACGGAGAAGGTTATCCTGCAGGTTTAAAAGGAGAACAAATACATATTTATGCTCGAATTGTTACCATTTGTGATGTATTTGATGCTATGACATCAGATAGAGTTTATCGACCAGCTTTTTCTATTGAAAAGGCAGTAGCTATTATGAAAAAAGATGAGAGTTTTTTTGATCCTAAACTTTTAAGTATATTCCTAAACAACTTAGAGGAATTCTTGAAGATTAAAGAAAACTTCAAAGACTAATACACTAAAAAATTATCAATCAAACGGGTATTATTTATCTTTACAGCAATTGCGAGTAAGTATTTAGCCTGTTTTTCGGATACTTCCTCAAGAGTTAAGGGATCATAGACACCCGCATACTGTATTTCTGTCACAAGAGGTTCTGAACGAAGGATTTCAATCATTTTTTCCTTTACTTCCTTAGGTTTTAATCCTTCCTTTAAAAGCCTTTCACCTTCTCTTAATGTGGTATATATGACTGTTGCAGCTTTTCGTTCCTTTTCATTTAAATAGGCATTTCTTGAACTCATTGCAAGTCCATCTTCATCTCTTATAGTAGGACAAGGTATTAGCTCAATATCAAAATTTAGATCCTCTATCATTTTTTGAATTATCAGTATTTGCTGATAATCTTTTTGTCCGAAGTAGGCTCTGTTGGGTCTTATAAGATTAAAAAGCTTGCAAACTATTGTGGCAACTCCCTGAAAATGACCGGGTCTAAATTTCCCACAGAGTTTATCGCTTAAACCTTCTACATTTACATAGGTGCTATATCCTTGCGGATACAGAGAGGTTGCCTCAGGTAAAAAAAGATAGTCAATGCCAATTTTCTGAAGCTTTTCTTTGTCGCCTTCTGTGTCCCTGGGATATTTTTCAAAATCCTCTCCTTCAGCAAATTGTGTGGGATTTACAAAAATACTCACAACCGTAACATCGTTTTCATCTTTTGCCCTTCTTATTAATGAGAGATGTCCTTCATGTAGGGCACCCATTGTGGGAACAAAACCTATTGATTTAGATTTTATTTTTAAATTTTTTGTTATTTCTCTCATAATTCGAGGAATTCTTATTATCTCCATGCTAAGCTCTTGTACTCCTTTAGCTTGTTTTTAGTAATTATAACTTAATTTAATGCCTAATAAAAAGGATGTGTTATACTAAGTTCATGTTTTTTCTTAAAAAATTGTTCTCTTCTTTAATTTTGCCACCAGGTGTTATTGTTGTATTTTTTCTGATTTTGTTCTTTTTAGAGAAGAAGAGAAAACTTACTAAGGGGATTTTGCTATTTTTAGCGATTTTTCTATACCTAATCTCCATTGAGCCTGCAAAGGACTTCCTATTCTACTTTATTGAAAAAAAGTATCCTGTTATTGAGTCAACAAAGGCAGACGCTATTGTTATCTTGGGAGGTGGAATGAGAAATGAAAATACTTTTGCAGAAGATACTTTAAATAGGGTTTTAAATGGTTACTTGCTCTATAAAAGAACAAAATTGCCAATAATTGTCTCTGGAGGAGTCTCTGAAGGTGGAATTATTGAAGCAAAGTTAATGGCAAAGGCATTATTAGAAATGGGAGTAGATGAGAATAAGTTGATAATAGAGGATAAAAGTAGGGATACAACCCAAAATGCCACCTATGTTTCTCAAATTTGCAAAGAGAAAGGATTAAGAAAGGTTTTTCTTGTAACTTCAGCATATCATATGGAAAGGGCTTTAATTATGTTTAAAAAAGCAGGAATGCAAGTTACTGCCTATCCAACGGATTTTAAAAGGACAGATAAATACACTGTTTATAGTTTTCTTCCCCATCATCAAACCTTTGCTCTTTCTGTTAAGGCACTGCGGGAATATATTGCCCTTATAGCTCTTCGTTTTTCTTTAATTTAGGCATTTAGCTAATTCTTATTTTGGGACAATCTTTGCAAACATAAGGTTTATTTTCGGAAGAATGTTTGCCTCTGAAATTTTTATAAGCCGTGCTTCTCCATATCTTAAGAAGAGAATCAGAATTGATGTTACCAAAACAAAGAGTTGTAGGTTCTTTTGCAGGAATACCTGTAAATACGCACGGAGACACATTTCCCAAACAGTTGATAAATATGGCATTGAGTGGTTTTTCAGAACAGGTATGTCTAATTCTATTTGGATGAGATAAGTTAAAGGATACGGATAAACCCTTTTCTTCTCCTCTCTGTACTGTCTCTAGAAGTTTATCTCTAAGTTTAATAAATTCCTTTTCTGTTTGAGGTACTAAAGATTCACTTTTAATGGAAATTTCGGGAATAAAGTCGAGTAAACTTATAACCACCTGCTCAATGCCTTTGTTTTTAAACTCTTCAGTTATATTATCAATTTCGTTAAAATTAGATTTAAGAAGCATGTAAGCTATATTAATTTGAGGTTTTTTTACACCCTTTTTATCCTTGAGAACATTTAGACTTTCAATAATTTTAAGGACCTTTTTAATAGATGTTCCTTTTCTTAGTAAATCGTTTGTTTTAATGCCTGTAAGAGAGAAAGATATAAAATCCATTTCAAGCTCAATAATTTTTTCAAGGTGTGAAGCTTCAATTAGCATGGCATTTGTAGTAGTACCTATTTTACATCCCTTTTTTTTCCCAATTTCCACAAAATCAAAGAAAGAAGGGTTACAGAAAGGTTCTCCCCATCCCTGAAGATACAGAAGTTTAGTTTTTTCCAAAAAGGGGACGATTTTTTTAAATTCATGCAGGGACAAGTTTCTGTTCTTCCATGTTTTTCTGTATATTGTATGAGGGCAATAAAAGCATTCAGCATTACAAAAGCTTGATATTTCTACTTGAATCCAAAGGAAGGAAGGCATTAAAAGTTTGTCTAAGAGCTTCATTTAGGCTATTATAAAACATGAATGATTTTTTTTCCTCTCTATATGTTCATGTTCCCTTTTGTATTAAAAAGTGTAGATATTGTGGTTTCTTTTCTATCAGATGGACTCAAGAACTTGAAGATTTATATTTGCAGGGAATTATAAAGGAGATACTCATAACTTCTCAGTTTCCCCATTCCCTTAAAACTATTTACATTGGTGGCGGAACTCCGTCCTGTTTAAGCAATAAGGGACTAATAAATCTCTTAGAGAAAATAGGAGCTGAATACAGAAAGGAAAAGGAATGTGAGTTTACAGTTGAGATAAACCCAGCCACAGTGAATCCTGAAAAGCTTAGAATTTTAAAAGAGATGGGAGTAAATAGATTGAGCATAGGAGTACAGTCTCTTGAAGATAGAGAACTTAGGATTTTAGGAAGAATTCACGATTCAAAACAAGCTTTAGATACCCTTAGGCTTGTCATAGAGGAAGGATTTGAGAATATTTCAGCAGATCTTATTTATGGAATACCTTTTCAGAGTATTGATAGCTGGAGGAAGACCCTTAGAGAATTAACAAAATTACCTATTACCCATATTTCCTTATACGAACTATCAGTTGAAGAAAATACAGAACTTAAAAATGACATAGAACTAAGAATTTTGTCTTTACCAAGAGATGAAGATACAGTAGAGATGTATTTTTCTGCCACTGACTTTTTAGGTGAGAGGGGATTTATAAAATACGAAATCTCAAATTTTGCAAGATCATCCCATGAGTGTCTTCATAATTTAAATTACTGGAGAATAAAGCCATATCTTGGCATTGGTCCATCATCGCACTCCTTATTGAATAGAAGACGACTCCATAACCCTTCGGATTTATTTCTATATTTGGATTCTCTAAAATCTGGGAAGTTAGCCTGGAAAGAGGACTATGAATTAACACCAACAGAGGAGCTTAAAGAGAAGGTTTTCTTAGGCTTGAGGACTAAAGGAGGCATTATAGTTAAAAGTAGATGTTTGCTCTCTTTTTTTAGAGACTTCGAGAGAGAACAATTGGTTAAAATCTCTGGAGAAAGAGTGTCACTTACTGATAAGGGAATGGTGCTTTCTAACGAGCTTTTTGTGAGGGTATTATCACATATTGAAAACTGTCTTTTCTGTAAACAAGAATCAGTAAGTCTTTCGTGAGGGCTTGAGCTAAAGTATCTTCATAATCCTTGATATTGGTTATAGGTTTTCTATTAACTTCGACTATAATATCCTCTTCCTTGAGAATTCCCAAGGCTGAGCTATCTTCCTCAATTTTTCTAACGAATACGCCTTTTATTGACTTGGGAAGATATCGTCTGGAAGATTCAGGAATTTCTGTAACTATCAAGCCTTTTATAGTAGGAATCAAAGGTAAAGGTTTTGTTTGTAAGACCTGAAAAGGTGATTCTTCAAGAAGCACAGGAATAGTAAGTTGACTTCCATCTTTTATTACCCTTAAATTTATTTTTTCTCCAGCAAATTTAGTAGAGAGAAAATTTTGCAAATCCTTTAGATCTCTAATTTTTATATCGTCAGCTCCGACAATAATATCACCTCTTCGAAGTCCAGCTTTTTCAGAAGGTCCACCTTCGTAAATATTGGTTATGACAATGCCTTCTGGAGCAGAGAGAAACTTTTTTAGGTCTTCACCAATTGTCTGTGCCTGAAGTCCCAGCCAGCCAGGTTTTCTATTAATTAATTTGCTTATTTGTGAATAGATAGGTCTAATAATTAAAGTTTCAGAAATAGCTCCAGCTTTTGTAATAATCCCAATAGGATTTAAGTCAAGGCTAAGTAGGAGAGAACCTAAGGGATATTTTCCTTCAATTTTGATTTTTCCATCTTCTGTATAGCCCTTCACAAGAACTATAGCTGGATTTTCAAAAAAGGTGTAAAGAATAAAAACATCGTCTCCACTTTCTTGAACACTGAAGGTTACCGGTGTTTTTTCTGTATTTAGCTTTACTATTGCTAAATTTAAACGAGAATCAAGGGCTACAATCGAAAGATTTTTAACCTCTTCAATAGCAGTAGCTGGCACTATGGCAAAGTCTCTATCAATTGCAACTCCCACTGAATTTCCAATGGGAGTAATTGAGTTTGCAAATTTTTGATGAATCATATGGAAATTGTTTTTAAAATTTTTTAAAGAGGTTTCTTGGCAGAAAGTTTCAGAGTTAAAGATTAAAATAAGAAGAGCTAAATTGACCAAATAGATTATAGATTTGGCATAATTTTTATTTGTAAACATCTTGTAGTATTATGCTCAATTTTAAACCTATCGTCAAGTCTGTATCCTGCTATGCAGATTATTTCACCGTTGCTTTCAATTATTGGAATCAAATCTCTTTCGTCTCTTGGAACTTTTTCATCCACAAAAAAATCCTGTAATTTTTTTCTTTTTCCCAAACCAAAAGGATAGAAATAATCTCCTTCTTTTCTGCTTCTAACAATAAGTGGAAATTTAACTTTATCAGCATCTACATATATTATTTTTTTACCATCTCCAAAATCTGTAACTTCATCCCTGTTCATTTCATTTAAACTTAATGTTAATGAAGCCTCAACAATATTTATGCTTTGAGGCTTCTCTATTGTATAGGTTGAAAGTTTACCCGGAGGTTCACAAGTAATAATCACTGTTGAATACCCCTTTATTGCTCTGATTCCCTTCGGAAGATAAATTCTATCGCCAGCTTTACCCTTTTTAATTAGTTGAATGATTTGATCAATGTGATCAAATTCTATGCCCTTTAGGTCTTTTACGCTATCAATTGCAACTCTCAAGGCTCTTCGAAGAACAACAATATTCAAAACTTCCATTGGATTACAAAACAACTCAACCTTTCTGTCTGTTCTTCTACTCATAAGCCTCATAAGAGCTTTTGTAACGGAAACATTTATGAAGTCATTTTCCTCTCTCATAATCTCAGCAGTTTTTGAGATGATTTTAATCCCTTGAGGAGATATAGATTTTATTACAGGCATTAGCTCTTGACGGATTTTATTTCTTAAATATTTAGGGCTTTTGTTGGAGGAATCTGTAATATAAGAAATATTTTTCTCTTTTAAAAATTCTTCGATTTCTTCTCGCTCTATTTCAATTAAAGGCCGAATAATTTTTTTTCTCACTGGAGGAATTCCGCTTAATCCAGCTGGTCCTGCACCTCTAAGAAGTCTCATAATGACCGTTTCTGCTTGATCATCTGCATTGTGAGCAACGGCAATCTTATGAGCTTTAATGTTTATGCTAATTTGATCGAGAGCAGCATATCTTAGGTTTCTCGCAGCCTCCTGGATATTTATTCTCTCTCTCTTGGCAATCTCTTTAACATCAACTGCCTGGGTATAAAAGGGAATATCCAAATTTTCGCATAATCTCTTGCAAAATTCAATTTCAGCTGGTACTTCATCTGGCCTTAATTTATGATCAATATAAGCTGCTGAAATTTTTAATTTATAGTGTCCCTTAAGATGGTTAAGTAAGTGTAAAAGACAAACAGAGTCAGGTCCTCCTGAAAGGCCTACTAACACATGATCACCATGTGAAAGCATATTATACTTTTCAATCGTTTTTATTGCTTTTTGATAAAAATTCATAACTTTTAATTTTAACAGATTTAAGATTACTTTTATATGAGGAGATATAAATACCTGAAACATCGAGAGAAATATCATATTTACTCCTTAGACGACGAGGTTTACTTAGGTTGGTCTTGTGAACGTGAAAGATCGTTGAATTTTAAATTTAGATAAATAAATATAATCATTTGTCTTAGATTTGTAGGTTAAAGTAAATTTCTTGATAAATGTATTATTTTTATTTTATGATTTAAAGTTATTTAATTTTTCTCTGGAGGAGCCTATGCAAATGGAACTTGACAAGTATTACGAAAGCATTAGAAATTTTAAACTTGAAGTGCCTGAAAGATTTTCTTTTCCTTTAGATGTTTTTGACAAGTGGGGAGACTCTAAGGCATTAATATGGACTAATGGTCAGGAAATAAAAGAGTTCTCCTTTAAAGATTTAACTCAACTTTCTAGTAAATTAGCTGGAGGATTTAGAAAGCTCGGAATAAAGAGGGGCGATAGAGTTTTAGTAATATTGCCAAATATACATGAGTGGTGGGTAATAATTCTTGCCATTATGAGAATAAATGCTATTGCAATACCAGGAACAACTTTGCTTACTGCAAAGGACATTGAATATAGACTTAAGGCCGGTGAGATTAAGGCAGTGGTAACCGATTTAGAGAACTCACAAAAAATTGAAGAGGCAGTTAATAAGCATGGAAAAGATGTTATTTTGATAAACTTAGACAAAAAGGCTGGTTGGGAAAGTTACGATAGTTTGTTAAATAGTGAGGCCTTTTTAGGAGAAAGAACCTATTCAGATGATCCGGCCTTTATTTTCTTTACCTCTGGAACAACTGGACTACCCAAAATGGTTTTGCACACCCAGGTTAGTTATCCTCTTGCGCATACCATAACAGGTAAATTCTGGCTTGATCTTAAACCGGGAGATGTTCACTGGAATATTTCAGACACCGGCTGGGCTAAAGCTGCTTGGTCAAGTTTTTTTGGACCATGGAACATGGGAGCTACAGTTTTTACATATTACAGAAAGGGTAAATTTGATCCTGCTATGATTGTGGATACACTTAAGAAATACAAGCTAAGTACAATCTGTGCTCCTCCGACTGCATACAGGATGATAGTAAAAGAGATTCCTGCAAAAGATTTGAAGTTTAGTAGCGTTAGACACTTTGTTGCAGCTGGCGAGCCACTTAATCCAGAAATTATCAATATCTGGAAAGAAGCAACAGGGGATTATATATATAATGGCTACGGACAGACAGAAACAGTCAATACCCTTGCCATGCTTCGTGATTTTCCTATGAAGGCAGGAGCAACTGGTGTTCCAACTCCTGGATTTGAAATTGACATAGTTGATGATGATGGTAATCCCTTACCACCAGAAACAGAGGGGAATATAGCCATTAAGATAAATCCTTCAAGACCTGTTGGTTTATTCAAGGAATATATAGGCGATAAATTAGAAATGGCGGCTGCGTTCAGAGGTGATTGGTATTATACCAGAGATAGAGGATATAAAGATAAAGAGGGATATTTCTGGTTTGTTGGAAGAGAAGATGATGTAATCATAAGCGCTGGATATCGAATTGGACCTTTTGAAGTTGAAAGCGCTCTCATTAAGCATCCTGCGATTAAAGAAGCTGCAGTCGTTGCAAGTCCAGACGAGGTAAGAGGTGAAGTGGTTAAAGCCTTTGTAGTACTTACTCAGGACTATGAGCCATCAGATGCGCTCATTAAGGATATACAGGATTTTGTTAAAAAAGAAACAGCGCCATATAAATATCCAAGAAAGATTGAGTTTGTCGATGAACTTCCAAAGACAATTAGTGGTAAAATAAAAAGAAAAGAGCTCAAACTTAAAGAATTCGGGAAGCTATAAGTAAAATGTCATACATATCTGTTATCGGAGCAGGAAGCTGGGGAACTACCCTGGCTTCTCTGCTTGCAAAAAAAGGTTTTGATGTGGTTCTTTGGGCAAGAGAATCTGAGGTGGTAGATGCTATAAATTCGAGGAGAGAAAATCCTATTTATCTGCCAAATTATGAACTGCCAGAAGGACTTTTCTGTACAAGTAATATTATTGAAGCCACAAAAAAAGCAAGATTCATTGTAAGCGTCGTGCCTACACAATTTATAAGAGCTGTTTTTATGCCTATTTGTAAAGATTTAAATAGAGACATTATTATAGTCAGTGCTTCTAAAGGAATAGAAAAGGGCACCTTAAAAACTCCATCAATGATTCTTAGCGAGATATTAGATAGAAATGTAAATGTTTTATCAGGACCAACCTTTGCAATTGAAGTTGCTCAAGAAAAACCAACGGCAGTTACAATTTCAGGTCCTGATGTTAGAGAAAGATTACTTTTGCAGGAAATTTTTAGCACCTACTATTTTAGAGTTTATGAACATGACGATCCAATAGGAGCTGAGATTGGTGGAGCTATAAAAAATGTTATTGCTATTGCATCAGGTATATGTGATGCTCTTGCACTCGGCAACAATGCAAGGGCTGCCCTTATTACAAGAGGGCTTCACGAGATGATGCGGCTTGGTAAAAAAATGGGAGCAAAGGAAATTACTTTCTCTGGCTTAAGCGGGCTTGGAGATCTTTTTCTTACCTGTACTTCCAATCTTTCAAGAAATTATACTGTAGGTTATAGACTTGGTAAAGGAGAGACTATAAACCAAATATCTGCAAGTATGCGTTCAGTTGCTGAGGGAGTCGAGACAAGCCTTTCCACTGTAGAGCTTTCTAAGAAATTTAATATTGAGATGCCTGTATCAATGGAAGTTTATAAGGTAATTTATGAAGGCAAGTCTCCTAAAGAAGCAGCTAATGATTTAATGAATAGGGCTTTAAAGCCCGAATTTTATTAGATTTTTTGGAATTCATCATTTGATTGGAAGTCATACTGCATTATAAGTGCGTCTTCTTCAGGTATCTGATAATAATTTTTGCGAATTCCTCTAATTTTAAAGCCAGCTTTTTCATAGAGTCTTATTGCTTCGGTGTTAGAGACTCTTACCTCAAGAAAACAGTTTTTCGCTGTTTTTTTAATTTCCGCTAAGGCATTACTGAGGATTTTAGTAGCTACTCCCTTTTTTCTCCAATTAGGCTTTACTGCAATTGATAGTATTTCCCCTTCATCGGCAATTATACGATATATGATGTAGCCAATTATTTCTCCCTTAAATTCAGCTACTTTTAATGAAGAGTTTTTTTGCGAGAGTTCTGCTCGAAAGGATTTTGGAGACCAGGGGAGTATGAAGCTATTATTCGCAATTTCAACAATCTGTGGCAGATCATCCTCACTTGCACTGCGTATTATCATCCAAATTTAATCTCTGCTTCTGATTTTCTTAAATAAAGAGGTAATAAATCTTTAGCTGAAATGACTTGACCGCTTTTTGCTTTTTCATATCCCATTAATGCTACAATCATCGGTGAGGGTATGCTGTAATAGGACTTAGTAAATATTGCCTTCATGGATAGATTTTTTTCTATTTGATCTCTGTAAACATCAATTCCGTCTCCAGTAAATATTGTTTTATCCTTTATCCAATCCATTAGTGCATCAACAGAAAGTACCGAGTCATTTTTTAATCTTAATAATTTTTCCCCATCCCATTTAAAGAGAGCAGCGTATACTTCCTTTCTCCTTGCATCCAAGATTGGGCATATTTGTAGCTCTACATGGGGAAATCCTCTTGCTATTACTTCAAGAGTGGAAAGAGGAATAACCATTTTCCCTGTGACATAGGAGAGACCTTTTATGGTGCTAACTCCAACTCTCAAACCAGTAAAAGAACCTGGCCCAACAGTAATTGCATAGTAATCGATTGTCTCAAGAGGAATTTCCATTATCCCGAGAAGATGAACAAGTTCCGGAAGTAATTTTTCCGAATGAGTAGCCTTAAACTTAAGGCTTGAGTATGCAAGCACTTCTCCATCTTCAACAATGGATATTCCCGCATATTTGGTTGATGTATCAATACCTAAAATGCGCATTTTACAATTTTGATTATAAATCTTTTTGCTTCAGGAAAGGAAATGCGGTTTAAAGATAGATCGAATTCTTTTATTTCTATTTTGTAGTCTTTGGGCAGTTGGGAGAGTTCTTCTTTAAACTTAATTGATTTGCTAATTATAAAAAAACCATCGTCTCTGAGAATATGGCTTGTATTTTTTATTAAGTCTTCTATTTTCCATAGAGCCCTGCTTACGATAATGTCATAGGTATTTTCTATGTCCTCTACCTTTGTCTGAAAAACCTCTATGTGATTCAGATTAAGCTTTCTTTTAATGTTTTTTAAAAAGGCACACTTTTTCCAAGATGGTTCAATGAGAGATATTTTTAGATCATTTCTTATGATAGAAATAGGAATTCCGGGGAAACCACCTCCTGATCCCACATCTGCAAGACTTAGGGGTTTATCTGGAACAAACCATAGATAAAGTAAGGAATCAAGAAAATGTTTTACTATAATTTCTCTTTCATCTTCTATTGAAGTAAGATTGTAGGCTTTGTTCCATTTTTTTAGTTCTGCTAAATAAAGAAGAAATTTTGATTTCCAATTTTCAAGTCTCTCTTCATCAATTTGCATTTTTAGATTATTTATTAGAGTATTTCTTAATTCTCTCTTTAAAACAGAGGCTAAATCTTGCAAGTCTATTTCCTGCTTGTTGAACCTTTTTGAAGAGCAACCATAAGAATAGATATTGCTGCCGGTGTTACTCCTGGAATTCTCATTGCCTGACCAATTGTGCGGGGAGAGACTTCTGATAGTTTTCCGATCACTTCTCTTGACAGTCCTGGAATGTTAAAGTCAAAACCATCGGGTATTATTTTTTCTTCAAAATGTTTCATTCTCTCTACGAGTTCAAGTTGCTTGGCTATGTAACCTTCATACTTTATGTGTATCTCCACAAGTTTTTCTATTTCACTTTCCAATTCTTGAGGAGATGGCGAAAAATTTTTTATCAATTCATATGTTACTTCAGGTCTTTTAAGAAGTTTGTCAAGGAAAGTTGCTTCCTCTAAAGGAGCAGTACCTATTTCTTGAAGGGCTCTGTTTAATTCCTCTGAAGGTTTTATGGTGGATTCTTTTAGTCTTTTTATTTCTTTTTCAAGAAGCTCTCTTTTTTTTCTAAATCTTTCATAGGTTTCTTCATCAACGAGACCTATTCTGTAACCATAATCTCTAAGCCGCAAATCAGCATTGTCATGTCTTAAAAGCAGTCGGTATTCCGCACGGGATGTGAACATTCTATAAGGCTCTTCTGTTCCTTTTGTAACGAGATCGTCAATCAATACTCCTATATAAGCTTCATCTCTCCTAAGTATCAGTGGATTCTTGCCTTTGATCTTTAATGCTGCATTAATTCCTGCCATGAGCCCCTGTGCAGCAGCTTCTTCATATCCACTTGTTCCATTTATCTGTCCTGCAAGATATAGTCCTTCAATTCCTTTTACTTCAAGGGTATGTTTTATTTGTGTAGGATATACAAAATCGTATTCAATGGCATATCCTGGTCTCATTATCTCAGCTTCCTCAAGTCCAGGAATAGTTCTCACAAAGGAGATCTGAACATCATAGGGAAGGGAGGTGGGAATTCCATTTGCATAGTATTCTTTCCTGCTTAAGCCCTCTGGTTCAAGAAAAACTTGGTGTCTTGTTTTCTCTCTGAATTTAACCACCTTATCCTCAATGGAGGGACAATATCTTGGTCCTATACCTTTTATTTTTCCGCAGTAAAGGGGGGAACGATCTAAGTTTTTTAGAATAATTTCATGGGTTTTTTCGTTCGTATAGGTTATGAAGCAAGGTACCTGTGGATTAGTAATCTTTTCGGTAGAGTAGGAAAAAGGTTGAGGTGGATAATCGCCTTCTTGTTTTTCTGTTTTTGAAAAATCTATTGTTTTTGCATCTATCCTTGGAGGTGTGCCAGTTTTTAGTCTACCTAACCTTAATCCTAACTTTTTTAAAGAATGGGATAGCCGCTTAGAGGGAAACTCGCCAGCTCTTCCAGCTTCAAATGAATCAAGCCCGATGTGAATTAAACCATTTAAAAAAGTTCCGGGAGTTATTATTACTGCCTTTGCACCGTAAAAAATTCCTAATGAACTAACAACCCCTTTTACCTTGCCATTTTCAACAACTATTTCCTCTACCATGGCTTGTTTGATTATGAGATTTTCTGTGTCCTCAAGGAGTTTTCGCATACATACATTATAAAGAATCCTATCAGCTTGAGCTCTTAATGACCAAACAGCCGGTCCTTTAGAGAGATTGAGCATTCTAAATTGGATTCCAGCTTGGTCTGTTACCTTAGCCATAATCCCACCTAGTGCATCAATTTCTCGAACAAGATGTCCCTTTGCAAGACCACCTATTGCTGGATTACAGCTTAACTGAGCAATTGTGTCAAGATATATGGTAAAAAGGGCTGTGTCAAGGCCCATTTTTGCACAGGCAACTGCTGCTTCACATCCTGCATGGCCTGCTCCTACAACAATAACATCAAAATCCCTTTCTTTGAACATTTCTCCTCCTCGACGGCCTGCTTCTCTTATTTAAAATCCTAAACAGATGCAATCTTTTACCTTTATTTTTGGCAACTATTTTATTATAATATAAGCATGAGTTTTCCTGTATTTAGACATACTATTTCTCGATTTAGAGAACTTATTGCGGAAAACGGGGAAAAAATCGCAAATTTTATCAAATATGATCCTATAATAGCTTACCGAATCTTTCAACAAGTAAATTCACCCTGCGGAAAAATAGAAATTACAAACTTTCCTCAGATGTTCAATTATCTTGGCACAAAAAAAGTGGAGCAATTGATACTTGAGAGCGATCTCTTCCTTGAAGAAGAAGATCTTAACATCTGGGTTTATGGAGCTTTAAGCGGTGAGATTGCCAGTTTACTTGTTAATAAATTACCCAATATACATAAAGATGAGGCTTTTTTTGCTGGAATTCTTCCAACGCTTGGAATGCTTTTTATGATGAATGATTTTCCATCCTACCGAAGCATTATTCCATTTTTGATAAAAATTCCTCTTGAGGATAGAGTATATCTTGAACAATCTGTTTTCGGAACTAATAACATAGAAACTCTGAGAAGAAATATTATTTGTGCTCCCTATAGAGAAGTTGCAAATATTTTAAACAGAATCTTTCCAGAAAATGGAAATAAGAATTTAAAAGATTCATCTCCTCCAAAAGGTTCTGCTCTGAAAAGTTTTTATGACCTTGCCTTAATTGCAGATCTTTCCGCTTATGGTGCTCAAGCATTAATGTTTCCCTCTGTTGTTGACAATAGAGAACTTTTTCTTGAACTTTCTAAAAGATATTTCCGTATAAAAGAAGCAGATTCCCTTGAGATCTTGCAAAATGCAATGGATAGATTTATCTCTATTGCAACTGAGTTTGGAGTTCTTCAGGAAATTCAGTTTTCAACTGAAAGTCTTTATACTTTTAGAAAATTTAAATTTGAAAGCAAAAACTCTGTATGTTCGAATATGTTAAAACATCTTTTTGAGGAAAATTCTAAGGATAGACATATTTACATCTATGGTGAAAGCGGTGTGGGTAAAAGACTTCTTGCAGCCGCACTTCATTCTGCTGATGATAATCCAAGAAGAGAAAAACCTTTTGTGATGATTTTTTCTGACATTGATGAAGAGACCCTTGAGGAGGAGTTTTTCGGAGTAAAGGAAGGATATTTGGGTAAAAGAGGTAAAAGAGGTGCTTTAAAACATGCTGAGGGTGGAACTCTTGTTATTAAAAAATTTGACATTATGCCTAAGGATTTTCAGGAAAAGTTATTCAAAGTTATAAAAAATAAGAAATTTTACCGATTGGGAGATGTTTCACCAGTAGAATTTGAAGATATAAAGTTTATTCTAATTGGAAGAGAAGATTTAAGACTTAAAGCAGCAAAAGGAGAGTTTTCAGGAGAACTTTTAAAATTTCTTAATCCTGTTTTTTTTAGAATCCCTCCGTTAAGGGAGAGAAGGGAAGATGTTTTTTTCATTGCCGGAGAAATTGTAAAGAAATACAATCTAAATATCGAAGAAAAAATGAATGAGCCAGAAGTAGTAGAAAAGTTAAAAAAGGATCCTTTCCCTGCAAATTTAAGGGATTTAAAGAGATTCATATTCCTTCTTTATATCAAGAAAATCCTTAAATCTTAGATATTCAACCCCTCCTATAAGGGAGGCAAAAACCGTTGAGAGAAACCAAAGAATAGAAACAGCTATGGCATTTTCGTTTCCAATAGAGTTACTGAAGAACATAATAAATCCCCATTCTCTTACACCTATTCCTGAAATAGAAATTGGTAAAGTTGCCATTATTATTATTACAGGAAGATAGATTACCACCTCGTAAAAGGCCACATTTAGTTTTAAACCGAAAAAAATTATGTAAACCGAGACCATTACAATTACTTGAACCAGTAGAGAATAGATAAAACCCTTAAAGAAAAATTTTTTTACAAGAGAAATAACATAATTTTTCGCATTCCTTAAAAAGGAGAATTTACCTATTGCAAGAAGGATAAAAGTTCCTATTAAAAATAATATAAGACTTGCTGGAACAATATATAACGTAGAGTGCATTTTTATTTTAGTGAAAAATAAAAGAAAGAATAAAAGTCCAAGAAATAAAAGAGAGACAAAGCCGATATATCTTTCAATAAAAACAGAGCTCAAAGCCTCTTGAAGTCCGATTTTCCTTCTAAGTATTAAAACTTTTACCGCATCGCCTCCCATGCTTCCTGGAAGAAAAATATTAAAAAAACAGCCTATTAAGTATAGAGAAAACAATTTCGAAGTTTTTAATTTAGCAGTTGAAGGAATGAACAATTTCCATCTAAGGGTGGATATATAGGATGATAAAATATACAAAAAAGAGGAAAAAAGAAATAACCAGGGATTGATTTGTTTTAGTACATTCCAGAGGGTATTGATTTCAATTTTTGTAAAAAAATAGGCACTTAAAGTAAGAGTAATTAAAAGGCGAAAGAGAAGGTTTAATTTTTTTTTCAATCTCCAGGTCCTAAAATCTTCTTAAGAATGTAAATAGGTTTTTTTTGGGTTTCGTGATAGACCCTAACAATCATCTCACCAAGAAGTCCCATTCCAATAAAGTTTAAACCGATTAAAACAGAGAAAAAGCCACCGAGCAATAAGGGTCTTCCACCAATTGAAATTCCGTACAGGATTTTTTGGAGCGCTAAATAAAGAACAATAGCTCCTCCAACTATCATGAACAATAGTCCAATGGGACCAAAAAATTGTAAGGGTTTTGTAGAAAAACTATGGAGAAATTTAACAGTGACAAGGTCAAGTAGGACTTTTACTGTTCTTCCAATTCCATATTTTGATTTTCCCCTATATCGAGGATGATGGGTTACCTCTATTTCTTTTATTTTTACGCCATACCAACTTGCAAGGGCAGGAATAAATCGATGCATCTCTCCATAAAGTTTAAGATTTTTTACAACCTCTCTTCGGTAAGCCTTTAAGGAGCATCCATAATCATGGATTCTTGCACCTGTAACTTTTCCGATAATCCAGTTTGCAACCACAGAGGGTATTCTTCTTGAAATAAGAGGATCCTTTCTCCTTCTCCGCCATCCGCTAACAAGGTCTGCATCTTTTATTGCTTCAATAAATTTAGGAATATCCGCTGGGTCATTTTGAAGATCTCCGTCCATGGTTATAACTATTTCTCCTCTTGCAAAATCAAATCCTGCTGAAAACGCTGCAGTCTGCCCGAAGTTCCTTCTAAAGCTAAGCACGACCACATGGGAATCGGTTTTTTGAATTTTTTCTAAAATTTTTAAAGTGCTATCAGTGCTTCCGTCGTCAATATAGATTACCTCATAGGAGATTGGAAGTTTATTAAGTGTATCAGATATTTTTCTATGAAGCTCTTCAATATTTTCTTCCTCATTGTATAGAGGAACTACTATTGATATATCCATTTTTAACTCCTTAATAGCTCTCTGGTTTTCTTTCCTTTATACCTTTAAAATCTAAACATTTGAAAATCGTATAATCTCTAATTTTAACACCTTTTACTTGTGCAGTAAAACTTTCTCTTACACAATGCGCAAAAGCCATTTTTACCTCTTCAGGAGGTTCATTTTTTGATCCATAGGTGACGAATACGCCATTTACTTTTGTTCTAATTTTTAGCTCATCATTCATTGAACTCCACAGATCGTATTGATTCATTCTCCTTCCGAGATTAATGCAGTAAACATAAGGATTGTACTTAATATAAAAGGCCAGTTCGCTTGCTATCTGGTATCTATCTGAAAAGATTACGATACGTCCATCCCTTTCCATAGTTTCTTTTACTTTGGATACATATTCTCCCAATTGTTGCCATCCTTTAAGCCTGGCCGAAGGGTCTAAATTTGCAGGTAATTTGAAAAAGGGCATAGCATAAGTTAAAAGAGTTAGTAAAGCTCCTATAATGACAGAGGTAATCATTAGCTTTTTTAAAATTTTTCTCTCAAGTGCTATTGAAGCTGCTAAAATAAAAGGCACATAAGAGGTCATTGCCCAGTTAGCCTGAACCTTTCCTTGAATGCTTTTAATGAGAAAGAAAAAGAAAATAGGAAGCGAAAAAGAGATTAGAAACCATCTTTTGTCTTCACTTATATTTAAAGCTCTTTTATGAAGAATAAGATAAAAACCGATGAAAAATAAAAGAGGAGTGAAAACAATAATTTGACTCCCAATGAACTCCCCGAAATATCTGAGAGATATTTTAAGTCCGTCATATAGATGAGCTTGACCAGCAGTGTGTTTAAAAGTAACAAAGTCGTGTTGAAAATTCCAGAAAATAACGGGTAAGAAAAGGACAAAAGAAATAATCACCCCTCCAATTAGCCACGGATTTTTTAGGTAATTTAGAGTTTCTTTAATTGAAAATCTATGCCGTATGAATAGATAAATTAATCCACAAAGATAGAAAAAAGCCATCGTGTACTTAGTAAGAAGTCCTGCTCCTACAGTAACTCCAGCTAACAGCCAATATTTTTGATTTCCTCCATATCCTTTAAGGAAAAAATACATGGAAACAGTCCATAAGAAAATATAAGGGCTATCTATTGTAAAGATAACGCCATAGATTGAGAAAAGAGGAAGGAGCTGAAATATTATGCCGCCTATGTATCCAGCCCTTTCACTTATAAAATGTTTGCCTATTTTATAGATAAAGATACTACTTAAAAAGGAAAATACAACTGCGAAAAATCTAATTCCAATTGGTGTGTCACCTAACATTGATGTGGAAACTGCAATTAACCAAGCAATCATGGGACCCTTTGAGTAATAACTCCAATCAAGCCTTCTTGACCATTCCCAGTAATGGGCTTCGTCAGGAGAGATATCAACAGGACCATGAAGGATGAAATAGATTCTAAATAGGCTAAATACAACAAGAAAGAAATAAAAAGCTCTCTTTAAAGAATTAACCCTAATGATTGTCTGAAAAACCGTAATTCCAATAACACTGCCTAAGATAGCTCCTCCTAAAATATCGCTTGGCCAATGAACGGCTAAATATATTCGAGAGATTGAAATTGAGAAAGTAATTAGAAGAATATAAAATGAAATGATATATTTTAATCTCATAGTCAAAGGGTATTTTTTTAGAAATAAAAAGAAAATCATTCCAACACAAAATGCATTTGTAACATGATTGGATGGAAAGCTGTAAGAATCTCTACAGCCTACAATTGGACGAAAGGATTCCATATCGCAGGGTCTTGCTCTTTGAACAAGGTTTTTAATCTCTAGTCCGATCCAATCAGCTATGAAAACTCCGAGGATAAGACCAATTAACAAATATAAGAGTTGTAAATATTCCTTTCTTCGATATTCGGTAAAGCACATCCATAGAAAAATGGGAAGCCAGAGTATAAAGCCTCTTTGGGTAAAAAAAAGCATTAATGAATCGAGGAATTTATTTGCAATGGTGTTATGAAAAAAAAGAATTATTTCTTTTTCCATGTTTTAGATTTGAAATTATAACATGTTATAATTTCTTTATGCCTGTTTTTGTCAAAGATAATGAGAAATGTGTAGGATGCCTCATATGTTGTTTTGCCTGCGGAAGAGCCCATATGGCAGTTGGTCTTGAAAGTTCCTGCATAAAAGTAAGTTCTATTGGAGGTATATCAAGAGGATTTGCAGTATATGTGTGCAGAGGTTGCATAGACCCACCTTGCAGTCGTGCCTGTCCAGAGGATGCACTTTCTGTTAGAAAAAATGGGGGAGTGCTTCTTAAAGAAGATAGATGTAATGGCTGTGGTGCCTGCGTTAAAGCTTGTATTTTCGATGCAATAGGCTGGAATTCAAAAAAGAACAAACCTGTTATTTGTATCCAGTGTGGTGAATGTGCAAGAAATTGCCCTTATAGGGTTTTGGAGTATGTGAGAACATGATTAAACAGGATCCAATAAAAAGAGTGCTTTATATTGATCTTTCAAAAAAGAGCTATTCAATTGAAGAAAGAGATGATCTTTTTGCTAATTACATAGGTGGAACAGGAGTTGCAATTAAACTTTTAAATCAAAACTGTCCTTCTAATATTGATGCTTCTTCTCCAGAAAATCCTATAATTTTTGCTATCGGTCCTCTAAATGGTCTTTTCCCCATTGCTTCAAAAACTGTAGCTCTTTTTAAGTCTCCCCATACAGGCAATCTCGGTGAGTCCCATGCAGGGGGAAGAAGTGCCTTAGCAATAAGGATGGCAGGTTATGGTGCAATTGTTATTAAAGGTAAAAGCGAGCGCCCTTCTTATATTACAATTCATGGTGACAAAGTTTATTTCAGGGATGCAACTACCCTTTGGGGATTGAAAGAAGGAGTATCTCCTGCAAGTCTCATAAGAAGGCGAGAAGAAGGAGCAGGACTGAGAACAATTATGAGAATTGGGCCCGCGGGAGAGCGTGGAATTACTTACTCATGCGTTACCTTAGAGACATACAGACATTTTGGCAGACTCGGTTTAGGAGCGGTATTTGGTAGCAAAAATCTAAAAGCAGTTGTAATTTCAGGGAAAAGGGATTTGCCTGTCTTAGATTTCAAAGATTATAGAGCTCTTTATGGAGAACTCCTTAAGCAACTTGCAGAGTCAGATAAAATGAAAAAATATCATGAACTTGGTACTCCTGCCAATGTTAAGCCTCTATATTTTTCAAAGGGGCTTCCGATAAAAAATCTTTTAACTAATGAGCACGATGGAATAGACGAAATATCAGGAGAATCATTTGCTGAGAAGCATCTAAGTAGAAGAGTTGCCTGTTCTCATTGTCCTGTTGCCTGTATTCATCTTGCTGCATTGAGAAAACCCTATGAGGATGAGCCCTATTTTTATCGAACCGTTAACATATCCTACGACTATGAACTTCTGTATGCTCTTGGCTCCATGTTAGGTGTTACAGACACTAAAGGTGTGCTCTCACTTATTGAGATTGTAGAAGAAATGGGTCTTGATGCAATATCAACAGGTGTAGTGCTTTCATGGCTAACAGAGGCATATGAAAAAGGAATTATCACCGATGCCCTTACCGAAGGACTCAAGCTTGAGTGGGGTAATGTGGATACCTATTTAGAAGTAATTAGACGGATTGTATATGGAAATGGTGAACTTTATGAAGATTTAAGAAAGGGAGTTGCTTACGCATCTAACAAATATGGTGGAAAAGAGTTTGCACTTGTTTTTGGAAAAAATGAAATGCCCGGTTACCACACGGGCTATGGTTCTCATCTTGGAGTACTTTTTGGAGCAAGACACAGTCATCTCGACAGCGGAGGATATGCCATAGACAAGGAGATGATGTTAAAGCCTTTAAATGAAGAACAATTAGCTGATAAAATAATCACTGAAGAGTGCTGGAGGCAAATACTTTCAAGTCTCGTAATATGCTTTTTTGGAAGAGAGATCTATATTCCTGAAGTGGTTATAAAGTGTTTGAGAATTGCAGGATATGAAATTGATGAAGAAGACCTAAATAGAATCGGCAAAGAAATATATAGAGAGAAATATCTCTTTAAAATAAAACATGGCTTTGAAATTGAAAATCTCAGTTTACCTGATCGTATATTCGAACTTCCGACTTCGGTTGGAATTCTGGATCGCCGATTTATTCAAAAAGCTACAGAAATACTGAAAGAAAAAATTAAAAGTTTGTTATAATCTTGTTATGAAAAAAATAGGATTAATATTAATATTTCTTTTTTTTGCATCTACAGCTTATGCAGAAGAGATTATAGTCCTTACTGTAGATGGAGTTATTAATCCACCCCATGCAGAATATGTTTTAAAAGGAATAAAAAAGGGCCATGAAATAAAAGCAGAGGCTGTTATTATTCAACTTGACACTCCCGGAGGACTTGACTCATCTATGAGAGATATTGTGAAAGAGATGTTAAATTCCAGCGTGCCTATAGTTGTTTATGTAGCGCCTAAGGGTGCAAGAGCAGCAAGTGCAGGAGCATTTATAACAATTGCAGCACATATTGCTGCTATGTCACCAGGAACAAATATTGGTGCAGCCCACCCTGTTGCAATAGGTGAAAAAATGGATAAAACCATGGCTGAAAAAGTAACAAACGACGCAGTTGCTTACATAAAATCTATAGCTAAAGAGCGGGGAAGAAACGAAGAATGGGCTGAGCTTGCGGTTAGAAAGAGTATATCTTCCACAGAAACTGAGGCTCTAAAAAAAGGCGTGATTGATCTTGTCTCTCCTGATTTGCAAACTCTGATAAAGGAGATAAACGGGTGGAAGGTAAAAACACCTCAGGGTGAAAAAATAATCCGAAGTAAAAATGCCAAAGTAACTGAGATAAAGATGAACTTTAGAGAGAGGCTACTGAATTTTCTTAGTAATCCAAACATAGCCTATATTTTGCTTATGATTGGTATTTACGGAATAATATTTGAATTAAGCAATCCGGGAGCCATTTTCCCTGGTGTAATAGGGGCTATTTCGCTAATTTTAGCTTTTTATAGTCTTCAGACACTTCCAATAAATTATGCTGCTGCAGGACTCATACTTCTTGGAGTTGTTCTTTTTATCCTTGAACTCAAGTTTACATCTTATGGACTTCTTACCCTGGGTGGCATTGTTTGTTTTGCACTGGGGTCTCTCATGCTCTTTGATACAGCAAATCCTATATTTAAACTTTCCCTTTCAGTGATTATTCCAGTTACGATTGTCACAGCTCTGTTTTTTGCAGTTCTCTTAAGGCTTGCATATAAAGCTCATAAAAGAAAACCTGTGACCGGTGTAGAGGAATTAATTGGGATGCGCGGGATTGCAAAATCAGAATTTGTGCAAGGAAGAGGAATGGTGCTTTTACATGGAGAGCTATGGCAAGCAGTATCTGAGGAAGAAATAAAAAAAGATGATGAGATAATTGTGGAAGAGGTAAGAGGACTTACTCTTAAGGTGAGGAAGGGTTAGTGAAAGTCCTTATTACTGGTGGAACAGGTTTTATTGGAAGTCATCTTGTAGAGGCCCTTTTAAAGGAGAAAGCTGATGTTTTTTGTATTGTTAGAAATCCTTCCAAACTTCGTTTTTTAGAAGGACTTCCCGTAAAGATTATTCAGGCAGACTGTTCAGACAAGGGTAGTCTTAAAAAAATAGATTGGAACTTTGACTATATTTTTAATCTTTCAGGCATTACGAAAGCATTACATCCTGAGGAGTTTTTTATTGCAAATTACATAGGCACTAAGAATCTTGTGGAGATAGCTTTAGAGAAAAATCCTAATTTGAGAAGGTTTGTTCATGTAAGCAGCCTTGCTGCAGTAGGTCCGTGCAAAAATGGAACTCCAGTGGACGAGCAAAGAGAGCCTTGTCCAGTTTCAAAATACGGAAAGAGTAAACTTCTTGGAGAACAGGCTGTTGAGGCTTTAAAAAAAAGCCTTCCAATTACTATTATTCGTCCACCGGCTGTTTATGGACCAAGAGATAGGGATTTTCTTACTTTTTTTAAAATGATAAAAGCGGGCATAGTTATGTATCTTACCGAAGGAAACTACTCTATAATTTATGTGGACGACTTGATAAATGGAATAATATTAGCATCAAGACACGAAAATGCTTTGGGTGAGACCTTTTTTATCTCAAATCGAGAGCCTTCAAGTACCACTGAGATTATCTCTGCTATATCAGATGCATTAAAGAAAAAACCATTAAAAGTTAAAATACCGAAACAGATTGGAGGTTTTTTTATAGGAGTATTTCAAAAAATTGACAAAAAAAGTATAATAAATAGCGATAAACTTGCAGAGCTTTTAGAACCCTGTTGGGTTTGTTCAACACAAAAGGCTGAGCATTTGCTTGGCTTTAATACTAAGACTAATCTAAAGGAAGGGATGGAATGGACAGCAAGGTGGTACAAAGACAATCAATGGTTATAAAAAAAGATATTTTTGAAAAATGTTTCAGATTCACAACAGCCTATGAATTACAAAAAATAGGGATGTATCCCTACTTCAGAATTATAGAGTCTGCCCAGGGACCAGAAGTCATTATGAATGGTAGAAAGATGATAATGATTGGTTCAAATAACTATTTGGGACTTACAAATCATCCAAAGGTTAAAGAAGCAGCCATTAATGCCATAAAAAAGTATGGAACTGGTTGTGCTGGCTCAAGATTCCTAAATGGCACTCTTGATATTCACGTGGAACTTGAAGATAAACTTGCAAGATTTATGAGAAAAGAAGCTGCTCTTGTGTTCTCAACAGGATTTCAGGTTAACTTAGGGGTGATTGCCTCTCTTGTAGGTAAGGACGATGTGGTAATAATAGATAAAATGGATCATGCAAGCATCGTGGATGGTTGTAGACTATCCTTTGGCGAGGTAAAAAGGTACAAACATAACGATATAGAAGACCTTGAGAGAGTTCTAAGTGAGTGTGAAGACAGGACAAAGCTTGTGGTTGTTGACGGTGTTTTTAGTATGGAGGGAGATATCGTAAAACTTAGAGAAGTTTATGAGATGTGTAAAAAATATGGCGCAAGGCTCATGGTTGACGATGCCCATGGAATCGGAGTTCTTGGAGAAACAGGTCGTGGCACTGCAGAACACTTTGGACTTGAAAAAGAAGTGGACCTAATAATGGGAACATATAGTAAATCCCTTGCTTCAATAGGAGGTTTCATTGCTGGTGATAAAGATGTAATAAACTACATAAAGCATTTTGGACGATCATTTATATTCAGTGCAAGCCCTCCTCCTGCATCAGTGGCTGCAGTTTCTGCTGCAGTTGATATTATAGAAAGCGAACCCGAGAGAAGAGAGCAGCTTTGGAAAAATACAAACAAGATGCTTAAGGGTTTCAGAGAACTTGGATTTAACATTGGAGTGGCTGAAACTCCTATAATTCCTGTAATTGTAGGTGATGACGAATTGGCATTTAAATTTGTTATGATGCTTCAAGAAGAAGGAATCTTTGCCAATGTGGCTGTATCTCCTGCTGTTCCACCGGGTAAAGCTTTGATCAGGACAAGCTACATGGCTACTCATACGGATGAACATCTTGATAGAGTTCTTGATGCATTCTTCAAAGTAGGAAAAGCTTTAGGAGTAATTTAAAAAATTTATCTTCCTGAAAATAACAGATTTTACATTCTTCCTAATAGGGGCGTAGGTTAAATGACTATACAGGTAAAAGAGGTAAAAGATAAAAGAGCCCTGGAGGAATTTGTTTCTTTTCCCATAGAACTACATAAGAAAAATCCATTCTATGCTTTTCCACTTATAAAAGATATGCTTTCCCATCTTAGTAAGAAAAATCCCTTTTTCAAACGGGCAGAGGCAAAGTTTTTTCTTGCCTATAAAAATGGAATTCCTGCAGGTAGGATTGCAGGCATAGTAAATTACGCTCACAATGAATTTCATCAGGATTATGTTGGTTTTTTTGGACTTTTTGATTGTCTAAATGACATGGAGGTTGCTAAAGCTCTTTTTGATGAAGTAGCAAACTATCTTATCCTAAAAGGACTTAAAAGTATGCGTGGGCCAATGAATTTATCAACAAATGAGGAATGTGGATTTCTGTGTGAGGGATTTGATGAGCCTTCCATGATAATGATTCCTTACAATCCGCCTTACTATAATGAGCTAGCTAAAAATTATGGGATGGAAAAAGCCAAGGACCTTTATTGTTTTCTTACTTCCGTACCCTCTGAACTTCCCTCTAAAATAGATCGGATTTCACAATTGGCTGAAAAAAAAGGAATAAAGGCAAGAAAAGTGAATATGAAAAATTTAAAGGAAGAACTCTATGCGTTCAGAGAAGTTTACAACGAAGCATGGAGAGAAAACTGGGGTTTCATTCCAATAACAAAAGAAGAGATTGACTATATGGCAGAGAGATTAAAGCCTATTGTTATTGAAGATTTGGTAATCATAGCAGAGGCTAATTCAGAACCTGTTGGTTTTTTTGGAGCTATTCCTGACTTTAATGAAGTGCTGAGACGAATTCGAGGAAGACTTACACCGTTTGCATTATTAAAAGCTCTGTATTACAAAAGAAAGATAGAGGGGATAAGGCTTCTACTTTTTGGAGTAAAAAAAGACTTTCGCCATAAAGGTGTGGAATCAATAATGATAAGAGAAGCCTTCAAGGCTGCTAAAAGATATGGATTTAAAAAAGCCGAGTTTTCGTGGATACTTGAGGATAACTTTGATACAATTAATCTAACACAAGTTTTAAATGCAAGAAAATATAAAACCCTTCGTATATATGAAAAAAGGTTAAGTTAATGAATAAAAAAGTTTTATCTGCAAAAAGATATAAAGCCTATTCAGCCAAATTATGGAGACCGCAATGAACTGGTATCAACTAACGAGTAAAGAAATTTTACAAAAATTAAAAACCACAGAAAAGGGACTTACCTCAGAAGAAGCATTAGAGAGACTTTCACAATTTGGAGCAAATAGACTTGCTGAAGATGAAAGAATTAACAGACTTAAGATTTTTCTTCGTCAATTTGCAAGCCCCCTAATATACATACTATTAATAGCAGGCATAGTAACAATTTTTTTTAAAGAATACATTGATGCTAGTGTAATATTTTTTGCTGTGATTTTGAATGCCATAATAGGATTTATTCAGGAGTATAAGGCAGAACAGAGCGTTAGAGCCCTTAAAAAAATGCTTGTTCCAAGGGCAAAAGTTTTAAGAGATGGTATTGAGCGGGAGATAAATAGTGAGGAACTCGTGCCAGGAGATATAGTGATACTATATTCGGGAATTCGAGTTCCAGCGGATATAAGAATAATTCACTCAGTAGAACTAAAAATCGATGAATCTATTCTAACAGGTGAATCTTTACCTGTGGAGAAGCATTATCATCCAATCAAAGAAGAAGGACTTACTTACGGAGATCAAAAAAACATGGCATTTATGGGCACAATTGTAGTAAGTGGCCGTGCCAGAGGAATTGTAATTTCCACAGGAATGAATACTGTTTTCGGTAAAATAGCAAAACGTATTAAGGAAGCAGAGACCGTAAAGGCTCCGCTTCAGGAGAAAATCATAAAATTTGCAAATGCAATTGGAGTTCTTGTCCTTTCAGCTTCAGTTCTTCTTTTTTTAGCAGGCATTTTTATTGGTGAAACTATAAAAAATATGTTTATGACTGCTGTAGCAGCAGCAGTTGCAGCGATACCTGAGGGCTTACCTGTTGTTGTTACAATAGCACTTGCTGTAGGTGTTGCAAGAATGGCAAGGCAAAATGCAATAGTTCGTAAACTTCATGCTGTTGAAACTTTGGGAAGCACAACTGTAATCGGCTCTGATAAAACAGGCACACTAACAAAAAACGAAATGACTGTAAAGATTGTTTACGATGGTCAGCATACTTATGAAGTTGAAGGAACAGGATATGAACCTATTGGTAGCATTTTGCATAACGGCCTTCCGGTCAATATCAGTGAAAAGAAGCATTTGATTGAAGTTCTGCGTATAGGTCTATTATGCAATGAATCATCTCTTTTCATTGAAAATGGCGAATATAGAATCGAGGGAGATCCAACTGAAGCAGCTCTCATTGTATCTGCTATTAAGGGAGGACTTGTTCCAGAAGATGAAAAGGAGAAATACCGACAATTGGCGATCATACCTTTTGAATCTGAAAGAGGCTACATGGCAACCCTTCATATTCACCGGGGTAAGAAATACCTTTTTGTAAAAGGGGCTCCCGAGAGAGTTCTTAACATGTCCCTACAGGATTCCTATGGTAGAAGGATTGAAAAGAGTCATGTACTCGAGATAGCGAATGAATTTGCTAAAAAGGGGCTTAGAATACTTGCCTTTGCCTACCGAGAAGTATCAGAAAACATTGAGGAAATTAGCTGTAAAGAAGTAGAAAAATGCGATGCAGTAACAGGCCTGATCTTTGCTGGATTACAAGGCATGATGGATCCTCCCCGACCCGAGGCTATAGAGGCAATTAGAGGATGCAAAAAAGCAGGTATAAGAGTGGTAATGATAACAGGAGACCATGCAACAACAGCAAGGGCAATAGGTGAAATGCTTGGAATTGTTGATTCAAGATCAAAGGTGCTTACCGGAAAAGAAATAGAAAGGATGAGTGATGATGAACTCTTTGAAAAGGTTAAGGATACAACCGTGTATGCAAGAGTCTCGCCGGAGCATAAACTTCGAATAGTGGAACAACTTAAGAGACACGGGCATATTGTGGCAGTTACTGGAGATGGTGTTAATGATGCACCTGCCCTAAAGGCTGCACACATAGGAATTGCAATGGGGAAAAGTGGAACAGATGTGGCAAAAGAGGCATCCGACATGGTGCTAACTGATGATAACTTTGCAAGTATTTTCCATGCAGTAAGAGAGGGACGAATTGTATTTGATAATATACGAAAGGTAACCTTTTTTTTGATTCCAACTGGTGTAGCTTCCATATTGTCCATAATTTTTGCTATGCTCTTTAATGTACCAATACCTTATGTGCCAGCACAGATTTTATGGATAAACCTTGTTACTAACTCTCTTAAGGACATTTCTCTTGCTTTTGAGCCAGGGGAAAAAAATGTGCTTTTAAGGCCACCAAGAGATCCGAAAGAGGGAATAATGTCAAGAGTTCTTATTGAAAGAACCATTCTTGTAGGAGCACTTATATCAGCTGGTGTGGTTTACAATTTTATATCTGCTCTTCAAGATAATGCATCTTTAGAAAAGGCAAGGACTATAGCAGTAACAACGATGGTATTTTTTCAGTTCTTTCAGGCGTGGAACAGCAGATCTGAGCATGAGTCTATATTTCGTATAAACCCCTTTAGCAATCCTTTTCTCTTTTTTAGTCTTTTAGCATCATTTCTTGCTCAACTGGCTTTAATTTATGTTCCATTCTTTCAATGGATATTTAGGACAGAGCCTATTACCCTTCTTGAGTGGCAGAAAATCATCTTAGTTGCCTTTTCTGTAATTATGGTAGTAGAGATTGACAAATGGATCAGGAGAAAAAGATCATCTGTAGCCCATATTTCCTCAAAATAAAATTTCTTAATTAATCCTACTTTAAGCATTATTAAACCTCCTAATTTTCTTTTCATCCCGACTTCATCAATCTAAGGCATATTTTATTAAAAAAAACTAAATATTTCAGAGACTTATATCTTTATCACACATCTGATATAATCTAATGCCCTTTACACTTTTCAAAGCCAATTTTTCTTTTACTTTGTTTACTAATACCACAAATCTTTTACTGGCAAAACATGAATCAAAAAATGAATACTCTCTCCTTATGATTTCTACCTTTAATCCATTGTATCCTGCGCATAATTTTCTGCCGTGAAGGGGTATCACGATTAATAAAACACATGGTTCTATTGAGATAGGTAAAGGATAGAGTGAACTATGAGGGAGCAAAAAATTGCTGGAAGGGTATCTTTCAGAATTTATCGTATGCATTTTGTCACTGCGAGGCCACGAAGTGGCCGTGGCAGGCTCATTCTGTCACTGCGAGGGGCTCGATGCCCCGAAGCAGTCTCTAAGTAATGTCTACAAAGAGGAAACGACGAGATCCCTTCGCTTCGCTCGCAATGACAACAAAAGAAAATCCTCGCAATGACATCCTTCTTTTTGTCACTGCGAGGCCATGAAGTGGCCGTGGCAGGCTCATTCTGTCACTGCGAGAGTCTGTAGGGCCCGAAGCAGTCTTGAGATTGCTTCGTCGCTTACGCTCCTCGCAATGACTGAAAAGAAAAGCCTCGCAATGACACTTCCCCCTTTGTCACTACGAGGGGCTCAATGTCCCGAAGCAGTCTCTAAGTAAAGTTTACGAAAAGACAACTACGAGATCCCTTCGCTTCGCTCGCAATGACGGAAAAGGGGGCTCGCAATGACAGAAAGGGAGAGAGGTTCTAATTGCAAGAATAGAGGGGAACGTAAAGAGATGATCAGATTCGCAAATGAGATAACAAGGCAGGAGGAAAATATAGACAGTTAGAGGAAAATCGAATGGTTTAAAAATAGCTCAGAAGGCATGTAGACTGATTTGTGGATGATAACTCATTGATTTACAGTGGTTTTTAAGTTCCTAGTGATGAAGTTGGGTATAACGGTAATCATCTTGATAACCTTCTGAGAGAAGATTGGAATGTTTGAATGAAGGGTTTTATAAGATGATTGCCTTTTTTGTTAATTGTGAGGAGACAATACTATTTCGAAGAGATTATTTTTGAGGAAAGGCGATCTATGAAAAAGTTAAGAATTCTATAATATAATTGATGAAAAGGAAATTAAATTTTAATGCAGAGAGAAATAAGAATGTTCGATTAATCGTTCGCTCAATTTTAGCTGTATTCTATAATCTAAAGAGAGTTTACAGGACTTTAATTGGCTTTTAATATGACTCTAAAAGAAATCATAACAATTCGAAAAGCATTCATTAATATAGTACTTCCTTATGCTATATTTTCAGCTCTGTGGATTTTGCTTTCTGATCTTTTCTTAAGTGCTTTACCATTA
>CAKZQH010000090.1 GCA_937139565.1 uncultured Nitrospiraceae bacterium
TCTCTCTCCGATTTCAAAGCTCAAAATCTTAACATGGCTTTTAATTCTCTCCTCTAACATTACTTAATTTTATCATTTAGATTTTTTTACGCTCAAAGATAATAAAATTAATAAAATTAAAGATAATAAATTTATAAAGAATTTTTATTGACAGACGGAAATAAAAATATTATAGTAAGGAGAAAAAATCAGAACTTTTAATAAAGCAGGATGTCACAATGAAAGAAATAACTATTGAAAGGTTAATATCTGATGCGAAAAAAAGCTTAAATGTATCTCCAAAGGCAGCTTTTTTATACGAGCAAAATAAAGAACAAATGCTTGAGTATGTCAATAAAAAACTTACAGAACACGAAAAAATCACTCAACTAATAGGAAAAAATCCACTTGAAATGATGTACAACAATCACAAACATCATATAGATTTTATGATAAATGTTTTTAAGCTAAACAATTATGAAATGCTAATTAGAATAATTCCTTGGGTCTTTAAGTCTTATCATTCCCATGGTTTTTCATATGATTATTTTGTTGTAGTATTAGAAACTTGGAAAAAAGCTATTAATAAATATCTTCCCAAAATTGAGGCTGATGAGATAAACACTGTCTATGAATGGATCCTAAAAAATCACGAAAATATGATTCATCTGTCAAAAAAAGAGCGTCTTCTCCTCTCAAAGGTTTCTCCTGAATGGATAGAAATTCAGAAGAAGTTTCTCTCCTTGTTACTTCAAGGCGATTTTGAATCATGTATAAAGCTTGCAGATGAAGTTGTTAAATCCATCAATGACATAAAGAATTTTTATATTGAAGTTCTTCAGCCAAGCCTTTATGATGTGGGAAATTTGTGGGAGGTCGGCAAAATTAGCGTTGCAGAAGAACATCTTGCATCAGCAATTGTAAATAGAATAATAGCTCATCTTTACACAAAATTTACAAAGCAAAAGACTCGTAAAGGCAAAGTTTTGATAACCTCAACTCCGAATGAATTTCATGAGATAGGAAGCAGAATGGTAGCAGATCTTTTAGAACTTGAGGGTTGGGAAGTTTTTTATTTAGGAGCTAATACACCAAAAGAGGATGTTTTTACAATGGCAAAAAAAATTCGTCCAAAGGTTATAGGAATCTCTGTTTCAATGCCTTTTAACATTGATAAGGCAAAAGATATTATTGAGCAATTAAGAAAAGATAAAGACCTAAAAAAGATAAAGGTATTGGTAGGAGGCACTGCTTTTAATTCTTTTCCAGAGTTATGGCGACTAATTGGTGCTGATGGTTGGGCTCAAAATGCACGGGAAGCAGTAGAATTGTTAACCCAATGGGAATATGATAAATAATCTTTCTGAACTCTTTAATACTCAATCCAAACTTATTTTTGAATATTTAGAAAACAAAAGTCATATAGCCATAATTTTAATTGACAGAGAAGGAAATATTCTTGACTGTAATAAAGGTCTTTTAAATGCTTTAGGATTAAAAGAAAAGCCCATTACGAAAAATATAAGTTCTCTGCTTTCTTCAGCCTTACAAGAGATTAAGTCTGAAAAAAATTCTGATTTTTCACCATGCATTTTGACCTTTGTAACAGCTGAAAATATCTTTATAAACCTCTCTGGATATATATGTCCACTTCAAAATAACTTTGCACTATTTTTAGAACACCATCGCATAACTTACTCTGAGTTGCTTGATAAAATGTCCAAATTAAACAACGAACTTGCTATTTATACAAGAGAAGTTGACAAGAAAAACAGGGAGCTTATTAGAGCTAATGAGACCATAAAGAGGATAATGAATACAGACCCACTGACCAAACTCTTAAACAGGCGTGCATTCACAGAGCATCTTAAGAGGGCAATATCTTTTTCCAAGCGTCATAGGCTTCCCCTTTCTATCATAATGGCTGACCTTGATAATTTCAAGGCAATTAACGACACATATGGTCATGCAGCAGGAGATAGAGTGCTTAAGGCTTTTGCAAGAATATTTAAGAAAAACTCAAGAACTGAAGACATCATTTGCAGATTCGGCGGCGAAGAGTTTATTATTCTTTTACCAAATACCAATATCTCCTCTGCAATGAGCTTTGCTGAAAGACTGCGTAGTAAATTTGAGAAGACAAAAATTAGAGGCATTCCTGTAGATATTACTGCAAGCTTTGGGTTAAGTGAACTTACAATCCTTGACAATGAAGAGAGTTTCATCAAAAGAGCTGAAGATGCACTTTATGAGGCAAAAAAAACAGGGAAAAACGGCTGTGTTACAATTCCTTCAGAATTTCCTCCTATAAGTAGTATGAACCAAAAAACGATTGACTAATCTTAAGAGACCCTATATTTGGCTACAAGATCTTCGGAATCTCCTCTTACTTAATAGTATTAATGGGTTGAAACAGTCTCCATGTAGATTCCTCGCTTCGCTCGGATTAAGAGAAGAACTC
>CAKZQH010000091.1 GCA_937139565.1 uncultured Nitrospiraceae bacterium
AAGATTAGAAATAGCTAACTTATTGAAATATAAGGTTTTTCTTAAAATTTCGGGGTTATTTTTGATGAAGTTGGGTTTAATACAGGATGTATCAAGCAATCTTCAGCTTAGAAATCCGCAGATTAATGTGTTGATAAATCGGGAAAAAGCAGAATATCTTGGAGTAACTGCAGAACAAATTGAAAATGCTCTTTGGAATGCTTTTGGTAGTAAATGGATATCAACTATTTATGCTCCAAACAATCAGTATCAGGTTATTCTTGAAGTTTTACCTGAATATCAAAGGGAATTATCAACTCTCTCAACATTATATGTAAAATCCCTCAAAGGTCAACTGGTTCCTCTAAGTTCTGTTTCTACTCTTTTGGAGGGTGTTGGTCCCTTAACAGTTAATCATACCGGTCAACTTCCATCGGTAACAATATCATTTAATTTAAAGGAAGGAGTATCCCTTGGCGAAGCTATGGCAGAAGTAGAAAATCTTGCAAAATCTACTCTTCCTGAGACCATACTTAAAAACTTTCAAGGTTCAGCCCAGGCTTTTCAGGAGTCTTTTCAAGGCCTCTGGTTTCTACTTATCGTAGCAGTATTTGTTGTTTATATTGTTCTCGGAATACTTTATGAAAGCTTTATTCATCCTCTTACTATCCTATCTGCCCTTCCCTTTGCTGGTTTTGGTGCGCTTCTCACGCTAATGGTTTTTGGAATGGAGTTAAATGTTTACTCTTTTGTGGGAATTATCATGCTTATAGGTCTTGTAAAGAAAAATGGAATAATGATGATAGATTTTGCCTTAGAGGCACAGAGACAGGAGAATAAATCTCCAAAAGAGGCCATTTATAGTGCGTGTCTTATAAGATTTCGACCTATTATGATGACCACCATGGCAGCTCTTTTTGGAGCTTTACCTATTGCCCTTGGAATCGGTGCTGGCGGAGAAGTTCGTCAACCCTTAGGTCTTGCTGTTGTTGGTGGACTTCTATTTTCGCAGATGTTGACTCTCTTTGCAACTCCGGTTTTTTATCTTTATATGGAAAGGCTTCAGAGATGGCTTTCACGCCGAAAAAATATGATATAATTTAAAAAAATTTGGAGGTGCTTTATGGAGATAAAAACCATCACAGTCGCAATTCCTGAAGGAGCAAATATAATTCTTGGACAGACCCATTTTATCAAAACAGCAGAAGACCTTTTCGAAATACTCTCTACCCATATCCCTCATGCCAAGTTTGCTATTGCCTTCACTGAGGCCTCTGGACCTTGCCTCATCCGTTCAGAAGGAAATGATGAGGAACTGAGAAAAACTTGTATCGAAAACTTAAAAAACATTGGAGCCGGGCATGTGTTCTGCATTCTCATGAAAGGAGCTTTTCCAATAAGTGTCTTAAATTCAATAAAGATGTGTCAAGAAGTATGCCGTGTATATTGCGCTACTGCCAATCCACTGGAAGTAATAGTTGCTGAAACTGAACAGGGAAGAGGAATTCTTGGTGTAGTAGATGGCTACTCTCCAAAGGGAGTAGAAACTGAAGAGGATCGCTTGAAAAGGAAAGAGTTTCTTAGGAAAATTAATTATAAGCTTTAAGGAAAACCTACTCCCTCAATAGGTGTGGCACATTTGTTACAACGAGAATTTTTTATATTCACTTTGTTTATGAAATAACCGAAGCGCTCGATTAGTAAGTTTTTACAATTAGGACAATAGGTGTTTTCTCCTCCCTGTCCGGGAATATTACCTGTATATACATATTTCAAACCTTCACTGAGTCCTATTTCTCTAGCCTTTATCAATGTCTCAATAGGAGTTCTTGGCTTATCAACAAGTTGATAGGTAGGATAAAATTGGGTTACATGCCAAGGAATGGCTGCATCAATAGAATATAGAAACTTTGCTACTCTTCTTAAAAAATCCTCACTATCATTTAACTCGGGAATTATAAGGGTCGTGACCTCAACCCATACCCCAAGCTCTCTAAATAATTTTATATTGTTCATAACTGGCTCTAATCTTCCTCCACAAATTTTTTTGTAAAATTCCTCGTCTCCTTTAAGGTCCACATTTATTCCATCAAGATAGGGAGAAATGAATCTCAACGCCTCTTCACTCATATAACCATTACTAACAAAAACATTCTTTATGCCCTCTCTCCGAGCAAGTATCATACAATCATAGGCAAATTCAAGAAAAATAGTAGGTTCTGTGTAGGTATAGGATATGCTCTTACATCCACCTATTCTTGCACCATTAACAATATCCCGAGGCGAGAACTCTTCTCCTGGAATATCGCTAAATCTTTTCGGATAATGGGCAATAGAGAAATTTTGGCAATGCAGACACCGAAAATTACATCCAACAGTGGCAATTGAATAGGAAGCAGAACCCGGAAGAAAGTGAAATAAGGGTTTTTTCTCAATGGGATCAATATGGGATGCTATAATTTTGCCATATACAAGGCTATAAAGCTTACCTTTTGAATTCTCTCTAACTCCACAGAGTCCTCGACCGCTTTCTTTGATTACACAGTGATGGTTACAAAGGCCGCATCTAACCTTAAAATCATCAATTTGTTCATAAAAAAAAGCTTCTTTCAATGCTTCTTTCTCCTTCCTCTTGTTTGCGCCTTCGCAGATTTTTCCGCTGAAGTTCTCCTACAAACCCGCTTTTTAGTTTTTTCTTTCTCAGAGGATTCTTCAGAGAGGCTTATTTGATACTTTTCCATCACTATTCTTTCAGCTTCAAGCCAGTTATCCATATCTCTATTAGGAATGCAACCACTTTTTATGTAGAGTTCGTAAGCAAGCTGCCTTATTTCCTCCTGAATTTTTTCCTTGTCCTTCATTTTAAACCTCCATTGCAACTTTTTTATAAGTATACCAAAAAAAATCAATCTTTCCTATTGATTTTTTTATAAATCTATGGCAAAAAAAGGAATGGACTTTACAATTGACTCAATTGGAAAACTAAAAATCTGCCAACCTAAGGAAGGATATCGTTTTAGTGTAGACTCAATAATACTTGCAAATTTTGTCAATTTAAAAAGAATAAGAAAAATAGCTGATATTGGCGCTGGAACAGGCATTATTAGTCTAATTCTTGCTCAAAAGTATCCTCATTCCCTTATAAAACTCATTGAAATACAACAGGAACTTGCAGAATGTGCAAAAAAAAATATTGAATTAAACAAGTTAGAAGGTAAGCTAGAAATCATATGTGCCGATGCAAAAAATTTTAATGAAACCGATTATGACCTTGTTGTGAGCAATCCTCCCTTTAGAAGACCTGGTACAGGTAAAATGAGTCCCCTTGACAAAAAAGCATTAGCAAGGCATGAACTAAGCCTTACAGTAAATGACCTTGCTAAAATTGGTAGCAGAATCTTAAGACACAGAGGAAGACTATGTATGATTCATCTACCCGAAAGATTAACAGAGATTATAAAAACTCTTTCAAAACATCAGCTCGAGGTAAAAAGACTTCGGTTTATCCATTCAAAAAAAGATGAAGAAGCAAGTATGGTCTTAATTGAAGCTGTAAAAGGAGGTAGAGCCTATCTAAAAGTAGAACCACCTCTTTTTATTTACAAGGAAAGCTACAAATATTCTGATGAAATGGAAAAAATTTACGAACTTTAGGAAATTTTTAATTGTCCTTTGATTTGTTGTAAAATTTAGACTATGCTTTCATATTTGATTAGAAGACTTCTTTTAATGTTACCAATACTTTTTGGAATTACTTTAATTTGCTTTATTGTTATTAATCTTGCTCCTGGTTCTCCGGCCATGTTGCAGGATGAATTTTCTCCAAAAGCATCACCAGAAGCAATGGAGGCTCTCAAAAAACTCTATGGACTAGATAAACCTATCCATGAGAGATATTTTAACTGGCTAAAGAGGGTTATAACTTTTGATTTGGGAAAAAGTTTTGTAGATGGAAGAGATGTTGTAGAAAAAATTAAAGAACGATTGCCAATTACAGTGACTCTCAATCTTTTATCTTTAATTTTTATTTTTATCATTGCAATCCCAATTGGAATTTATTCCTCTTTAAAACCAGGAAGTTTCTTTGATAGGTCACTTACTGTATTAGTTTTTACTGGATTCTCAGTACCAACATTTTGGTTAGCATTGGTTTGTATGATTATTTTTGGGGTTAATCTTGGGTGGCTTCCCATTTCGGGTATACAAAGCATTGGAGCAGAGGCTTTACCTTTGCCTGAAAGAATTATAGACTGGATAAAACATTTAATTCTTCCTGTAACCATTATGTCGTTCGCAGGATTAGCTGGAATGTCTCGTTACACACGGTCAAGTATGCTTGAGGCTCTGAAACAAGATTATGTGCGAACTGCCCGTGCAAAGGGTTTACCAGAAAGAGTAGTAATAGTAAGACATGTGCTTAGAAATGCTTTACTTCCAATTGTAACCCTTTTGGGGCTTTCTATTCCTGGTCTTATTGGAGGAAGTGTAATATTTGAAAGCATATTCTCTATTCCAGGAATGGGACAACTCTTTTATGCATCTGCTATGTCAAGAGATTATCCAACCATAATGGGCATTCTGATAATGGGCGCTTTTCTCACCCTTTTAGGTAATCTAATTGCAGACATTGCCTATTTTATCGTTGATCCAAGAATAAGAGTAAAAAAAGATGTTTAGGCTTGTTATAAGGAGAATTTTAAAAAATAAACTCGCTCTTTCCAGTCTAATGTTCATATTATTTTTATTTTTACTTGCTATTTCTGCTCCCTTTTTTGCTCCCTACGATCCCTATGAGATTAATGTATATAAAGTTCTTGAACCACCCTCAAAGGAACACTTCTTTGGAACTGACGAATTAGGAAGAGATGTATTTTCAAGAATTATATATGGCTCGAGAGTTTCACTCAAAGTGGGCTTTATTGCAATGGGAATAGCTATACTTACAGGTACACTTTTAGGTGCAATTGCCGGCTATTATGGAGGTTTATTAGACACTCTAATAATGAGAATCGTGGATGTAATGCTTTCTTTTCCCACTCTCTTCTTGATTCTTGCCGTAGTTGCTGTTTTAGAGCCAAGTATTTATATTATCATGATTGTAATAGGACTCACGGGCTGGATGGATGTTGCAAGATTGGTGAGAGCAGAAGTTCTATCCCTAAAAGAAAGAGAATTTGTGCTTGCTGCAAGGGCTATGGGATCAGCCTCTATGAGAATAATTTTAAAACATATTCTTCCTAATGCTCTTTATCCTGTAATTGTGGCTGCTACATTTTCCGTAGGTGGAGCAATACTCATCGAGAGTGGTCTTAGTTTTTTGGGATTAGGAATTCAGCCACCTGAGCCAAGTTGGGGTGGAATTCTCAGTGTAGGTAAGGATTACATAACTGTTGCATGGTGGATGAGCTTTTTCCCTGGAATTGCTATTTTTTTAACCGTGTTATCATTTAATCTTTTAGGAGAAGCTCTCAGAGATGCCTTTGATCCCAAACACTGGGCAGATGAATAGAACTAAACTGTCTGGGGAGATAGGCTAAAGGAAAAGTAAGGCTCCTCTGTTAATTCAAAGCAACCAGCCTGAAGAAGATTTTTTAGGAAATTAACATGAGCAGTATGCCCACCCTTTTCTATCACAAAATGTCCTTGCAAAGGATAGCCAAGAAGCGAAAAATCTCCGAGGGCATCTAAAATTTTATGACGAACAAATTCATCTCTAAATCTTAACGAGCTACCTACAAGTCCTTTTTCATCAAGCACTATAGCATTATCAAGAGAACCACCCCTTGCAAAACCATTCTTTAGAAGATATTGAATATCCCTTAAAAATCCAAAGGTTCTTGCGGGAGCAATTTCTCTTACAAAATTTGTTCCATTTATATCCATTGATAAAGTCTGCTCACCTATTAGGGGATGCTCGTAAAATATCTTATAGGTTATGCGAAATCCCTTATGGGGAAAAACAGAAACCCTCGAAAATTTCTCTTCATAAATAAAAGGATTAGTAATTTTTAAAATAGGCATTGTCTTTCCTTGCTTTGCTATTCCTACCTGTAAAATTGCCTCAACAAATTTTAAAGCACTTCCATCCATAACTGGAATCTCCCCACCGTCTAATTCAACTATAATATTGGTTATACCTAAAGCATGGAAAGATGCAAGTAGATGCTCAACGGTTCTAATTTTTATACCATCAAATCCAATGGTGGTAGCAAGGGAAGTGTCAATAACAAAGGGAAGTTTTGCCTTAAAAGAGACTCCTTTGTCCTTTCGATAAAAAACTACTCCTGTGTCTCTTTGTGCAGGAATAAGTCTAATATTAATAATTTTTCCCGTATGAATTCCAATCCCTGTAAAGGAAATCTCTGATTTTATGGTTTTCTGAAATGCCATTGAAATATTTCTGTAAACAAGAAGTGTGCCACATTTAAAATGCTATAGATTAGGATATTTTAAAATTTATCCTGTGGTAATCTTGCAACACAGTGGGAAAAAACAAAACACTAATCGGTCTCTCCACCCACAACAATTTCAGGTATCCTTAAGGTAGGCATACCATCAGTAACAGGAACACCCTGTGAATTTTTTCCACAGGTACCAATTGAAAATCCAAGATCATTGCCAACCATGTCTATGCTATTTAGTATTTCCTGTCCTGTTCCGATAAGAAGGGCACCTCTTACAGGCTCTCCAATTAATCCCTTTTCAATTGTATATCCCTCTTGAACTTCAAAGACAAATTCTCCTGTTACTGTATTAACCTGTCCTCCACCCATTTTCTTTACAAAAAATCCTTTTTCTACAGAACGAATAATCTCATCAGGAGCATAAGTTCCTGGAGCAATATAGGTGTTGCTCATTCTGGGTATAGGATAGTGTTCATAGGACTGCCTTCGTCCATTACCGGTTGATTGTTTATTTGTAATGAGAGAAGTATATCTGTCGTAGAGATAATTTACTAAAACGCCTTTGTCCACCAAAATAGTTCTCTGAGCTTGAGTTCCTTCATCATCAAAAGAATAGGAGCCACGCATGTTTAAAAGAGTGGAATCATCAATAACTGTAACTTCCGGAGAGGCAATTTTACTACCTAATTTATCAGCATAAACAGAGAGACCTTCCAGAACAAGATCAGCCTCAAGTCCGTGTCCAACAGCTTCATGTATCATTGTACCTCCGGCCTCAGATGAGATAACAACAGGCATCCTTCCTCCTTTTACTCTTCTAGCCTTAAGCATCATTAAAGCGCGAGTTGCTGCTTTCTCGGCAACCTTCTCTGGCTCATTTTCTTCAAATAATTCAAGCCCTTTAAGTCCTCCAACTGCTTCGTAACCGGTTTGAATCACTCCATTTTCAGCTGTAACCACATGAATAAAAAAGAGTGTATAAATTCTCTCCTCATCAACATACTTAAAATCTGAATTGGCAATTTTAACCCTTTGGACTGTATCACCATAATAAACCTTAACCTGTTTTATTTTTTTATCAAGAGACCAAGCTAAATCATTTGCTCTTCTTACAAAACCAATTCTCTCTGATATAGAAGCTGCTGATGGTAAAATATTTACGGGATGTATAATAGAGGGTTTTATCCTTTTCAGATCTATTGACCTTCCCTTTGAATCCCTTAAATTCAAAGCTCTAATAAGTTCAAAAATTCCCTCTTTAGAAAAATCATTTGTATATGCATAATAAGTCTTTTTATCCCTTATTACTCTAACACCTACTCCTTTATCAGAGGAAAATGCACATTTTTGAACTCTGTTTTCCTCCATGTTTAGCTGGGTTGAGGATTTTTCTTCAAAAAAAATATCCACATAATCACCCTTTACTTTATCTAAAATTTCATTGAAAATGTCCATCTTTCCTCCTTATTTATCCTCCTACTAAGAATTTGTGTTATAAAGTTTATATAAGCGGGTTTTACCCGTTAAAGTTGGACAGGCAGGAGAACTC
>CAKZQH010000092.1 GCA_937139565.1 uncultured Nitrospiraceae bacterium
GTCATTGCGAGGAGCGCAAGCGACGAAGCAATCTCGTCTCTTCTCCTTTGCCGTCATTGCGAGCGTAGCGAAGCAATCTTATAAAATATCCTCATACAGGTCTTTCCATTCAGGATTTAAGGATTCTATTAACTCAATCTTCTTTCTTCTACTTCCAGCCTTGATTTGCTTCTCCCGCTCAATGGCTGATTCTATGCTCTCATGTATTTCATAATAAACCAGCTTTGTGATATTGTATTTCTTTGTAAATCCTTCAATGAGTTTGTTTTTGTGCTCATATACTCGTTTAATTAAATCAGATGTTACTCCAGTGTATAGAACGCTATTGTTTTTGTTTGTCATTATGTAAACATACCCCTTTTTCGACATGGATTATTTTATGGTTGAGTGATTATGTTAAGTCAAGAAGTTGATGCCTTTTGTTCGCTTTCCTTAGAGACTGCTTCGCCTCATCGAGAGGCTCGCAGTGACTGACGAGACTTAGAGACTGCTTCGGGGCGTCGAGCCCCTCGCAGTGACAGTGAAAGCAGAGACTGCCACTGCCACTTCGTGTCCTTACAGTGATGAAAAGGTTTAAATCCTTCATAGTGATAGAAGAAACGGCTCGGCCTAAGAATTACAGATAAGGTTTTTTGTAGAATTATGAGTTAAAGTCATCTTGAATTCAAGACTTGCTCATATAATTTTAAAACTTCCTTCACATTTCTATTTATGCTGTAAAAAGAAGCCTTCATTTGTGCATTTTCTGAGATAGTTTTTCTGAGTTTTGCATCTTCTATTAATACTTCAATGTAGCTTTTCATCTTATCAATATCTTCAGGTTTATCTACAACAAAACCATCCTTAGAGTGAGTGATGATTTCTGCTGCGCCAGCGAGTTTAGTGGTTATTACAGGAAGTCCTGAAGCCATTGCTTCTAAAATTGCAAGTCCAAAGGGCTCATAGATTGTCGGAAACAAAAAAGCATCTGAGGCAGCATAATATTTCTCAATATTTTTCTGAGGACCACAAAAAATAATCCTTTGTTTTTTTATTAATTTCTCATATTTTTTTGAATTGCCCTTCCCAACTATAAGTCCGACTGCTGGATATTTTACTTTTTCAAGAGTTTCTATGAAATAACGCACTCCCTTTCTTTCAAATCCTGAACCTACAAAAAGCACAACAAAATCGCTCTCACTAATTTGATAAATTCTTCTAATCTCATTTCTGCCTTCAGAATTTTTATTAAATCTTTCTATATCTATGCCATTATATATAACCACTATATCCTTGGAGTCAACTCCGTAATGCTCAATAAGATTCTTCTTTACCATCTCAGATATGGCGATAATCTTTTTAAAACGGCGAGTTTTGTAAATAAAAGACTCTGCAAAAAGAAGCCATAGATGAAAGGGATTAAAAAATATAAGAAGTTTTTTTAGTAAATTAACCCTTTTTAGCCTCTGTCTGAGCCACTCCTTATGAACTCCATCACCGCATCGAAGTATGTCCTGTAAAAAGGTTTTCTCATGAGACTGAATAAGGGCAAAGTCCTTCCTACCCTTTAACATCAAGTATGAAGTAAGGGAAAAGCTTATCTCTCTTAAAAAAGATGGGAAAGGAAATGCAAAAACTTTATTTACCTTTACGTCTCCAGCAGAATCAGAATTCCATTTCCTGCAGTATATATGAATATCCCAGCCAATTTTTTTCAATTCATTTATTAGGGCTCTGAGATAGGTCTCTCCTCCATAAGGAGTGTATTTTTTTCTGATTATAGCGATTTTCATGTCTGAGATTTTAAAAAGTTCTCTTGTCTCACAAAAGAGATAATTAATCTCCTCTTTTATAGTTTAAAGCCGAAACTCCCATCCCAACTATGATTGCCAACCAGTGCAGGGATTTATAGGAATCAAAAAAACCAATAAATATGAAATTACAAAGAATAATAGAGCAAATGGTTAATAAAAAGAGATACTCACTTTTTTTAGCATATGCTTCCTTCAAAAGTTTATAAACAGCAAAGAATACCAGCGAAAAATAAAAAATAAATCCAATTATTCCTGTATGAAAAAGCATTCTTAAAAACATACTGTGATGACCTCTCCAGTCAGGCGGAGATGTGCCTAAGGTCTTAAATAAATTTTCATCCTCAATAAGTTCATCCCCCCATCCCCAGCCTAAGATTGGTTTTTCTTTAAAAGCAAGAATTATTTTTTCCCATATAGTGGTTCTGTAAGTAAAGGTAGAGAGATGTTCCGAAAAAGAATAAATTTTTGCTTTAAAGGTAGGAACGGAAAAGTAAAAAATAACAACTGAAATAGCTATAATTAGAGTTACTGATATTAAATATTTTCTAACATTATAGGACGAAAGTCTATTTAGAAAATAAATCCAAAAAAGAATAAATAGAAATAATGCGGCCAAACCAATTCTATATGAGGAGGCAACATAGGCAATTATTGAAAGTATAATAATAACGATTGAAAAATTTCTAATTAATTGATTTTTGAAATTAAATGCGATATAAAGAACAAAGGGTAAATAATATAAAATGAAATAAGGATATCTATTTGAACCTGCGTAGAGGATAAAAGTATTAGAAGACATTACAAAGAGTTTATTAACAAAGAAAAAAGTATAAAAACCTGACAACAAAATTACTATTATGGAAAAAACAGCTATTTTTGATGTCAGATACAATCTCTCATCGCTAAGTCTTATCGAAGCAAAAAGAGTGTATAATAGTAAGGCTTTTAAAGGTTCTCCTTTAAGTTGGGACAATGTCTCTTGTGGCTTAAAGGATACAAAATATGAAAGCCCGATGGTTAAAATCATGCCATAAAAAAATATACTAATGGGATTTCTTAGAAAACTAAAATCTCTTCTCTTAATGTCAAGTAGCCAAAGAAAAAAAGCTGAAAATAAAGCAACAGTTCTTAAGGTTTCCATTTTTGAGAAGAACAGAGTGGCAAAGTAAAAAATGATTAAAGCAAAAATCGCTCGTTCAGAAATATCTCGCCATCTTTCACTTAACAACTTAAAGTACCTCCCCTTTTAAGATTTCCAGCATCTGCCTTATTCGAACTTCATAGGTATGTTCCTTTAAAATTCGCTCCTTTCCTCTCTCAGCGATTTTTTTTCTTAAATTTTCATTGATAAGATAAAATTTTATTTTATCAATCATTTCCTCCTCACTATCAAAAGTTTCCAATTCCTCTCCTATTTTAAACATTTCATCTATGCCATTTACATGTTGACAAAGATAAAAAGCTCCACATCCCATGGATTTGTATAATCTGTGACTCATTGATTTTTTTATATGAGGCATTGAATCTACACCTAAATAAATCTTTGAGAGAATACAGGCTTTTGCATAATCTTCTCCCCAGAGCATTCTTCCACCATATGCTCTATTTAAATTACTTAAAAGTAAAGGTATTGTAGAGATTTTTCTTGGCAGAGGTGGTCCCCACCATTTTAATTTAAATCCCTCTCTTATAATTCTTTTGAGATATTGTCTTCTTATAAGATACTGTGCCTTAGAGCCGAGATTTCCAATATGAGTCACATCGCAACTAAAGTTTTTTATATCATCATCAGTAATCTTAGATATTCGAAAAAGATCCGGCTCAAATGCCTGGGTAAGCCAGAAAGTTTTAGGGTTGTATTTTTTAAATTCCTCAATCAATCCTTCTGACATTGTAAAGAGAACGTCTGTTACTTTCACATACGGAATTAGCCAATCAGGAATTACCGGATCTGGATACCACATCACTAAGGGAACTTTTCCCTTAATCGGCTCTAAAAATTCAACATCAACTTCATCTTTAGTAAATAATATAAAATCAGGTTTATTACTATTAACAAAATTAAGAAGTTCAGAATCTCTTTTCCCGAAAGAATAAACCTTATGACCATTTTTTTCAAATCCCAATTTATAAGAATAAAAGTTATCCCATGGCTTTGAAAAACTTGATAGCAATAAAACCCTCATTGTATTCCCTTCGCCTTTAATATTTCTAAAAATAAACTTTCATATTGTTTTACAACATTTTCAATCGTAAAATTCTCTGCCCTACTTCTTGCTCTCAAAGATAATTCTTTTCTTTTATCTTCTGAATTAATCAGAGTCAAAAGAACCTCTCTTAATTTTTCATAGTCTTTAGGCGGAAAATACAATGCACTATCACTTAATGCACCAACAAGCGGGGAGATATCAGAGGCTACTACTGGTAATTCAGCTGCCATTGCCTCAATGACTGCCAAAGGTAATCCCTCCCACAAAGATGGAAAACAAAAAATGTCAATGGATTTAAGAAAATAAGGAATTTCCTCGTTATCTAAATTGCCAAGCAGTATTAACTCTACATTATATTTATTTGCAATATTTTTAAGATAGTCCTTTAATTCACCCTCTCCAGCTATTACTATCGTAACATTTTTAATGTCTGCAACAGCTTTGATGAGATATTCCTGTCCCTTAGCAGGACGAAGTCTTCCAACTGTCCCAATAATAATTTTATCAGCAGGTAAATTAAATCTCCTTCTGATTTCTCTTTTATCAACCTCTATTTTGAATTTCTCCACTGATATACCATTGTGTATAACTTTTACTTTCGAAGGCTTAATCCAGTCGTAATTAATAATATCATAGGCAACAGCTTCTGAGACAGCAATTAAGTAATCAGAAAAATAAGAAAGAATTCTATTAAGAACTCTTCTATGCCATTTTGGTCTTTTAGGGGATACATATACATTGTGAAAAGTGGGTAAAATTAAAGGAGCTCCTGCCAGTTTTCCAGCTATCCTTCCATATAAATTTGCATGATATTGATGAGTTCTGAGAATTTCCGGTTTCTCTTCTTTTATTATTTGATAAAGTTCTTTTATAGCTTTCCAATCAAAACCATGACTTTGCATTCTGTTTAGAACATAAAGTTTTATCCCTTTCTGTTTAATCTTTTCAGCAACTGGACCGCCCTCTTTGATGCAACAAACCACTGGGGTAAATCTTTCTGAATAATTGGTAACTTCATTGTAAATCATTAATTCAACCCCACCAATAGGAAGCTTAGAAACTACATGGAGAACCTTAAATCTTTTCATTTTTCATTTTTTCTAAATTGTAGAATGTATGAAAATAATGTCCCACATCGAGACACTTAAACCCTTCTAATATAAGATCATAGCAAAAGACCTTTCCTCCAGGTCCTCCTGCAATCAAAATTACTATGTCTTTCTTATCAATTTTTTCCCTTTTAACTAATTCCCGAACTTCTTCTTTTTTTTCTTCTACGAATTCAAAAAAATTTTTATCGGGAATTTGAATAAAGAAAACTTTTTTTTCTGGATATTTGCTTGAAAACCATTTATAGTATTCTAAAGAATGATGCACCATTATCAAATTTGAATAATCATTCCATAAACGTTCTATTTCCTTTCCATCTAAAATCGCAGGTCCTGCTCTAAACATGTCTGTCTCAAGAATAGGAAGTTTTAATTTTTCCATTTTGAATTTCCAGAAAAGATAACGGGAAAATTTCCAAATATGAAATGTTCCCCGCTTTTTAAGTTCTTCTACACTTGAGGTTAGATTCCAATTAGAAAGGGCAAAAAGATAAGGAGAGTCTGATGAATAGTTTAACCATATTTCTGTAAGTTTTTTTCTTAGCTTTGGATGATAGTTTTGACATCCTTGATCCTTTCCAACAATTATTCGTGCCTCTCCATCACCAAATCTTATTAGCGATTTTTTTGTCGTGAGCAATAAATTTAATGATTCTTTCGAATTTAGAGAATTATATTTGAACCCTCTTTTGTGGAAAAGGTTAAAAAGAAAAGTAAATAATTTATTCAGCCGATAAATTAATCTTTTTTTCTCTTTAACAGGCTCTGACGGCCTTTGATTTTTTATCTGTCGGAGAAGATTTTTGTCTATCATAGTAAAACAAAAGAAATTATAATATATTTCAAAACAAAACTTCTACAAAAATTTGAAACATCATCATTCGATTTCGCAAATTTTAAATAAAAAGGAAGTAAGGCTTTTCTAAGGAATAATTAAATTTTTTTTAAATATGTTAATATAAGGATTGTCACCTATGACTTCAAAATTAAACATTTTACATACAGAGTGGTCTGATGGCATGGGAGGTCAAGAAAAGAGAGTTCTCTTTGAATGTAGAGGACTACAAGACAGAGGACATTCAATAACGCTTGTTTGTAGAGAACATGGCAAAATAAAGGAAAAAGCAAGTGAGCAAGGCATCGAAGTTATTACATTACCATTTAGAACACCCTATGATATCGAATCAATTATAAAGTTAACTAAAATTTTAAAAAAGAAAAGGATTCACATTATAAACACCCATAGCGGTATTGACTCATGGATAGGAGCTATTTCAGGAAAGCTTGCTGGCGTTAAAGCTATAGTCAGAACAAGACATCTTGATCTACCCCTTCGCAGAAATATTATTAACTTTGTGCACTATCTTCCTGACCTGTTTATTACTTGTGGAGAAAATATCAGAAAAAATCTAATAGAAAAATTTGGCTTTCCCAGCAGGAGAGTGATTAGCATTCCCACAGGCATTGAAGAGAGATTTTTTTCAGTAGAGAGAAATAAAAAATTAAAAGAGCGTTTCGGATTAAAAGAAAATCAACCGGTAATAATTAATGTTGGAATTTTTAGATCAATGAAGAATCATGAGTTAACGCTTGATGCTTTTCATAAAGTCCTAACAAAATTTCCAAACTCTAAGCTATTTTTAGTCGGTGATGGTCCAAGGAGGGATTTTCTGGTTAATTATGTGAAACAACTTAATATTGAAGATTCTGTAATTTTTGCAGGATTTCAGGCTGATGTTTCACCTTTTTACAGCATTGGAGAGGTTTTTGTTTTAAGCTCAAAGTCTGCTGAGGGAGTTCCTCAGGCTTTGCTACAAGCGATGGCTGTAGGAGTTCCGGTTGTAGCTACAGCTGTCGGTGGTGTGCCTGAGGTGGTGATTCATGAAAAAACTGGACTTCTATCAAAACCTGGCGATGCAGATGAATTAGCTTCAAATATACTAAAAATTCTAAATAATCCAGATTTTGCTTCATTTTTAGCCGCTAATGCTAAAATAGAAATACAAGAAAATCATACCTTAACAGTAATGCTTGATAAAATCGAACATGCCTATTTGGAGTTGATGCAAAAATGAATATCCTTCATACCGAGACTCTTAAAAGATGGGGTGGACAGCAGCAAAGAGTTTTAAATGAATGTACTGGCTTGTTAAAAAGAGGGCATAAGGTTGTACTTGCTTGTAATCGCGGTTCAGTATTAAGTCAAAGAGCAAAGCAAGCAGATATTAAGGTTTATGAAATGGACTTTCGAACAAAAGCTAAAATGGTGGGTAATATTTTTAAGCTAATCAAAATTATAAAAAAAGAGAATATTGAAATAGTAGCTACCCACAGTTCTCAAGATAGCTGGGCTGGTGGACTGGCAGCAAAGATTTGTGGGTGTAAGCTCGTAAGATTTAGACAGAATTTATATCCGATCGGAAAGGACCTACCAACCAAGTTTATTTATCGGATACCTGATAAAATCGTAGTTCTTACCTCTCTTATCAAGCGAAATGTCCAAGAAGTAAGGGGTTCAGAAAAAGACATAGAGATAATCCCAAGCGGAATTGATATAAAGAAATTTGACGGTATTAACAGAACTAATATTCGAAATAGCCTTGGCTTATCAGAAAATGACATTGTGATTGGTAATACCTCTTCTTTCACACGAGTAAAAGGGCAGGAGTATCTACTTGAAGCTTTTAACAAAATAAATGAAGTAATACCCTGTTATCTTGTTTTTGCCACAGCTATTAATGAGCACTATAAGTCCATTTATCTCTCATATGTGAAAGAAAATTTTAGATCAAGGGTTTTATTTTTAGGTCACAGAGATGACATTCCTGAGGTTCTTTGCCTTTTTGATGTATTTGTATATCCATCCTTTCTTGAAGGACAGGGACATGCTCTAATTGAAGCTATGGCAATGAAGAGAGCCATTGCTCTTTCAGAAATAGACACTTTCAAGGATTTTATTGTCGATGGAGTAAATGGAGTATTCTTTAAACCCTGTGATCCAGAGGATATAGCAGAAAAGGTTATAAATCTTATCAAGGATAAAGAAAAGAGAAGTCGGATGGGAGAAGAAGCGAGAAAAACAGTTTTAGAGAGATTTACTTTCGAACAAATGATAGACCACACAGAAAAACTTTACATGGAGTTACTTAATGCTAAATGACTCTATTCCTGTTGTAATGTATCATCATGTAATGCCTGGTGATCGAGAACTCAATGTAACTCCAGAATTATTTGAAGAGCAAATGGCGGAATTAAAGAGAAAGGGATGGAAAACACTAAGTGCCGATGAATTCCTCTATCTTATGGAAAACACTAAGGAAAAAAGAAAAAAATGCGTGCTTCTTACATTTGATGATGGATTTTACGACAATTATCTATATGCATATCCCGTTTTAAAAAAATATAAACTTAGAGGAGTTATTTTTGTCATAACTGATTTTGTCCGTAATGAAATAAAAAGAGAAAAATTCGTGCCATGTCCGCACAAAGAGATGTGGAGTTTAATTTTTGCCCATGGGCGTAACGATTATTTATGTACCTGGAAAGAATTAAGAGAAATGAGTGAAGAGAGGGTTTTTGATATAGAAAGCCACGGAAGCACTCATGACATACCATATTATATAAAACAACGAGATTATGCTCAAATAAGAGAAGATCTAAGAAAAAGCAAAGAACTAATTCATCGATATCTTAGTAAAGAAACCTATCATCTCTGCTGGCCAAAAGGAGCCTATGACGAAAAGGCTTTAGAAATAGCGGTAAGGGAGGGATTCAGAGTGCTTTATACTACTGAACGTGGAGTTAATACGGAAAATTTAAACTGCATAAAAAGATTGCCGGTGAAATGTCGTGGTGCGGATTGGCTTTTACCGAAACTTAAAATATACTCTTCAAGTCTTCTTTCCAGTATATATCTTAAGATTAGAATAAGATGAACAATTTTTGGTTTACAGAACATAGCCCGGAGAAAGTAAGATTTTTTGTAAGGGATTTTTTAGAAGCAACAAAAGGCAAAGATATACTTAGACCCTTTACTTCAATACATGAAGAATACCATGATTTTCTTCAAAAAAGAGGTTTTAAGCTTCACTCTACCAAGCAGGATACAATACTTGTAAGTGATCAGAGAGAGGAAATTTTTTTAAAGGTATTTATTCCTTTAAAATTAAAGAGAAAAATCAAACATAGATTAATCAATCCCGCAAAAACTGCCTTTGCTATGTCAGAAAAATTTAGGAGAAAAGGAGTTCCTCTTGTGAAAGTATTCGGTTATGGAAAAATTAAGAGAAAAGATGCCTACGTAATGGCGGGAGCAAGGGGCAGAAATTTTTTGGAGATAGTCAAAGAGGAAAAGAATATACAAAAAATCGAGTTGTTTTTTTTTAAAATTATAGATGTGGTCTGTAAAATTCACGGTAATTCCTATTTTTTAGGTGATGCGAATATTAAACATTTTTTCTTCGAAGAAGACAGGGTTGATTCAATAATTGATTTAGATGGATTTAGTCAAGCGAAATTTCTCAAAGAGGATAGATTTGCGAGAGATTTAGGGTATCTCTTCAGACCAATTTTACCATTTGATAAAGCTAAAATAAAAGATTTTGTATTCTATTATTGCTCAAAAATCTCTATTGATAAAAAAGAAGAATTTTTAAAAAAAGTTGAAAATTATAGAATTCGAAGATGGAAAATTAAAGACAAATAAATAAAATAGAATGAACAAACCAGAAAATACATTAAAATCAGGGTCACTATGAAACTTAATGCAAATCTTATTTCTCCTTCATTGATACATCAGCTCTGTTAATTCTTTACTCTGCAAAGAAACAATATATCCATTCATAGGATTTAACTATCTTACTCCCCCTCTGTTTTTTTGGGATAAGTTTCATCTTGGCATAGGAATATCTTTATATTCTGTATTCACTATAAATCTCATCGTAGAGACTGCTCATAGACTTGCACTGAGGGATGGTTTAGTTACGCATTAATAGAAAAAGGAATATGATCTTAAATTGACAAAAAAGGAGTAAGTTTTTGCATAAACAAGGATAATGTCGTATAAGCAAAATCCTCAGTGAGTAGGAGTTAAAAGGTCTAAATATGATGAGACTACGCCTATTCGAGTAAATTTTTTGTGGAATATTGAAACTTGACAAAAAAATCAAATTTTGTTTATATAAAATTAATTTTATATTTTATGTCTTGGAGATATAATGCTAAAAGAATTTGCATCATATTTAACACACAATGTCATAGGGCTTGAGCAAGGCTCACGCTTTTCAGAAGTTATAGAGTTTTTTATATATGATAGCTTTAAGATATTCTTGCTTCTTTCAGTCATAATATTCATCGTATCCTTAATTAGAAGTTTTTTCCCTCCAGAAAAGACAAAGAGGCTCCTTTCAAATAAAAAAGAATTTATAGGAAACATATTCGCAGCACTACTCGGAGTGGTAACCCCTTTTTGTTCCTGCTCGGCAGTACCACTCTTTATCGGGTTTATAGAGGCAGGAGTTCCGCTCGGTGTGACATTTTCCTTTTTAATCTCGTCTCCTATGGTAAATGAGGTTGCTGTTGTCTTGCTATGGGGCTTTTTTGGCTGGAAAATCGCATCAATCTATATCGGAACAGGACTTTTAGTCGCTATATTCGGAGGGTTCGTCATAGGCAAGCTAAAGCTCGAAAAATGGGTAGAGGACTATGTGTACAAATTCTGTATAGAACAAAAGCAGGAGATATTAAAACAGACATTCAAAGAAAGACTGCAGTACGCAAAATGGAATACAGTACAAATACTGAAAAGGGTATGGCTCTTTATCATAATAGCTATTGGCATCGGTGGCTTTATACATGGTTATGTGCCTCAGGATTTTTTGGCACATTATGCAGGCAAAGGAAATCCCTTTGCAGTGCCTTTTGCAGTGGCGTTAGGCATTCCTCTTTATTCCAATGCAGCAGGAATACTTCCGATTGCCTATGCTTTAGTAGAAAAAGGTCTAAGCATAGGAACAGTACTCGCATTCATGATGGCAGTGACTGCATTATCATTGCCTGAGATGATAATCTTGAGAAGGGTGCTGAAGCTACCTTTGCTCGGAGTTTTTGTAGGAATAATGACATTGACAATAATAGCGGTGGGCTATTTATTTAATATGATTTTATAGGAGGGTTCAAAAAAATGGAAATTAAGGTTTTAGGCTATGGATGTGCAACCTGCGAGAAGTTGGTAGAAATGGTTAACCAGGCCGTTAAGGAACTGGATATTTATGCAAAGGTTGAAAAAGTCACAGATATTCGGGAAATTATGAAGTACACCATGACAACACCTTCCCTTGTGGTAAATGGGAAACTCAAACATTCTGGTCAGCCTTTGCCGAGTCTTGATAAAATTAAACAATTGATACTATCTGAGAAATAGCATGCAGGAATTGATTGACATATTTAAGGCTCTATCTGATGAAACAAGGCTTAGGATATTAAAACTTCTTGAGCATGGCGAACTATGCGTGTGCGACATCGTTGCTGCTCTTGATATCATACAGCCTAAAGTCTCCTTTCATCTGGGGGTTTTGCAAAATGCTGGACTTATAAAGAGCAGGAAACAGGGCAGGTGGATGCGGTATAAAATTGACGATTCTGATATATTTAAGAGGTTTTTAATTCTTTCTGTGCTAGAAAAATTGTCTGAAGAAGTAATAAAAGAGGATAAAAAAAGGCTAAATAAATTTTTTGAAAACAAAGACGATAAGTTAGAAGTCCTATAGACCGACTTCATCAATTTAGGGCATATTTTATTCAAAAAAACTAAATATTTCAAAGACTCATATTTTCCTTTCCCACCTAATGTAGTCTATTGTCTTTTACTCTTCTTAAAGCTAATTTCTCTCTTGCTTCGTTTACTAATATCAGAAATCTTTACCTGTAAAATTTGAATCAAAAGATGAATACTATCTCCGTTGATTTCTGCTTTTAATCCATTGTATTCTACACATAATCTTTCTGCTATGAGGGTATCACGATTAACAAAAGACATGGTTCTAATGAGATTGGTAAAGGATAGAGAGAGCTATGAGGGAGAGAATAAAGGCAGGAATGGTAACTCTGATACCCCCCCACCTGTCACTGCGAGGCCACGAAGTGGCCGTGGCAGTCTCTAATTCCCGTCAGTCACTGCGAGCCTCTCGATGAGGCGAAGCAGTCTCTAAGTAATGCCTACGAACAGGCAACGACGAGATCCATTCGCTTCGCTCACAATGACACTCCACTTGTCACTGCGAGGGGCTCGATGCCCCGAAGCAGTCTCTCGCCAAGGCGAGTGGTCAGGAGATTGCTTCGCTTACGCTCGCAATGACTCCCTTTACTGTCATTCCGAACGAAGTGAGGAATCTCATTTCGTCCAAGTAGGAGGAACGACGAGATCCCTTCGCGACGCTCGCAATGACAGAAGGGAAAATCCTCGCAATGACATCCTTCTTTTGTCACTGCGAGGCCACGAAGTGGCCGTGGCAGTCTCTAATTCCCGTCAGTCACTGCGAGCCTCTCGATGAGGCGAAGCAGTCTCTAAGTAAGGCAAGCGGTTTGGAGATTGCTTCGTCGCTTGCGCTCCTCGCAATGACATAAAAAGAGAAGCCTCGCAATGACAGAAGCGGGGAAAGACGAGATTGCTTCGCTGACGCTCGCAATGACAGAAAGGGAGAGAGGTTCTAATTGCAAGAATAGAGCGGAACGAAGAGAGATGATCAGATTCGCAAATGAGATAACAAGGCAGGAGGAAAATATAGACATTTAGAGGAAAATCGGATGGTTTAAAAATAGCTGAGAGGGCATGTAGGCTAATTTGTAGATGATAACTCATTGATTTACAGTGGTTTTTAAGTTCTTAGTGATGAAGTTGGGGACAGGGAAATTACTCTTCTCAACCAAAATTTGATGTTGTAAGAATATTAATACTAAATTACTAACAATGGTAAAATGCTCTCCCTCTGTCTCAGGGACCTTATCCTTCCACTATTCAGCACCATGACTAATGGCGTTGGAACAAGGAGCTTTTTTTCTGTCACTTTACCTTCTTACTTCTCATTGTGAGTAGCGTCAGTGACGAAGCATTCTTTTTTTTGACTGCTTAGGCCATTCATGATTTTGTATTGAGAAATAGATGTGTGGTCATCCAGTGTCGGGTATGTGTGGACTAGACATGATAGAAAAAGAACAACAGACTTGAAATAATGAGATAAGAGTGGGTTTCTACAGTGATAAGGACAATGTCCTCTATAAAAATCTTCTGGTCTAAATATGTGGAGAATATATCTTTTCGTGGATATTTTTTTGTGGAATACCAAAACGTTGATTGACAAAATAACGCCTTCATATGGTATTTTTAAATGTTGGGGCTGTAGCTCAGTTGGGAGAGCGCTTGAATGGCATTCAAGAGGTCGTGGGTTCGACTCCCATCAGCTCCA
>CAKZQH010000093.1 GCA_937139565.1 uncultured Nitrospiraceae bacterium
TTAGCACTGAAAACAAAATCTATAGGATTTTTATTGAAGCTGGGGGAATACACCTTTATTTGATCAAATGTCTTAAAGAAATAATTCCCTCAGAGTATAGGATTGAATCAGTCTCCACAATGGAGCTACTTTCAAGGAAAATGAATAAAACTTATCCTCGAGCACCTGGTGATGAGCTTACTCTAAAATATCTATTTGGAGAAGAGATTGACGAGGAGATGGAAGATCTACTCTCGGCAAGAAGTCTTATCTATGTAAGCCTTCTGTCGAAGGGAGAGATGTGCCCGACTCAAGAAAACATTGCACCTCACACTTTAGAGGAGATTGAGGCAATAAATTTTGTAAACGCTTTAAGTTTTAATCAATGTAAAGATCTTTTTTATAAAATTAGAAATTGACCTGAATTCATCACGAGAAACTTTGAAAACTTTATAAATCAATGATTTAAAATCTATAGATTAGTCTACATGCTCTCTAAGCTGAATTTAAACTATCCTATATCCTTCTAACTGTATCTATACCCTCCTCCCTCTATGTGACCTTGTAGTGACTGTAAGGGATGTCATTGTGAGGATTTTCCTGTTTGTCATTGTGAGCGTAGCGAAGGGATCTCCTATTTTGTTGTCAGATTTTTTCTGTCATTGCGAGCGTCAGCGAAGCAATCTCATAAACGCTCGTTTTGGTGAGAGACTGCTTCGGGACATCGAATCCCTCGCAGTGACATGCGGAGGGTATCAGAGACTGCTTTGCCTCATCGTGAGGCTCGCAATGACAAAATGCATACGCTAACTTCTTAGAGATCTCTTTAATCCAATTATTCACTCACATAGGTCACTCTATCCTTTACCAGTCTCCATATATCCATGTCATTTGTTGACCGTGATACCTTCATTGCAGAAAAATTATACTCAGAATCCAATGAATTAAAAGCAGAAATCAACGGAGAGAGTATTCATCTCTTGATTCAAGTTTTACAGGTAAAGATTTTTGATATTAGTAAACAAAGCAAGAAAGAAATTGGCTTTAAGAAGCGTAAAAGACATTAGACTACATTAGGTGGGAAAGGAAAATATGAGTCTCTGAAATATTTAGTTTTTTTAAATAAAATATGCTCTAAATTGATGAAGTCAGGGTTAAGTAAAGACGCCTATATATATTCTTTTTAAGATGAACTCTTGATTTCTGTAAAAGGAGTGTGATAGTTTATTCTAAAAAGCCACGAAGGCTTCATGGATCAGAAGATCCGAAAAGACTTCGTGGCTTTTTATTTTTTGGAGATAAAAAATGCCTAATACTCATGTTTTAACAAAGAAAGAGAAGGAAAGAATCCTAGGATTTTTAATATCAGCGATTTTTCACATTCTCATTTTTCTAATTCCGATATCTCTTTATATTAACCAAAGAATAGAAAACAAAGAGATAGAGATTTACTTCAATGACAACACTATCCAAAAAACTGAAGAAAATCCGAAAAGAGAGATAAAAAAAACAACAAAAACCTTAGAGAAAATTATTGAACCAGCTGTCGTCAATGAAACCACTGAGACTCAGCTTCCAGTAAAAGTTATTGAAAAACCTGAAAAATTAGAAAATACAGAAAAAACAGTGGCTAATGAAAAAGAAAAAATTTATGATGTAGATTTTGGAACTGCCACAGGACCAAAGTTTCTGCATAGAGAGATGCCAGTTTATCCACTCATGGCAAGAAAGTTTGGCAGGGAGGGAAGGGTGCTTCTCAGGCTTACAATTGATGAAAAAGGAGGGCTTGAAAATGTTGAAGTGGTTGAGTCTGCGTGCTGTGGTTTTACTGAATCAGCCATCGAGGCAGTAAAGAAGTCTACTTATTTGCCAGCTGTAATTAATGGAAAACCACAGAGGGTGAAAGCTCTCCTTTCAATAAGATTTAACTTAAAGAAAGATTAAAATGGAAGACTGTTATGCTTGATTTCTTTTCAAAAGGTGGAGTATTAATGTATCCAATTGCTCTTTGTTCTTTTTTTGGGGTTGCCATATTTTTTAATAAACTCTTTGAGTTTAGAAAAATTTTTAAGGATTTTGAAAAATCGGTGGATGAAATTATGCATCAAAAACCTTATATGATACTACCAATTATTGAAGCAATAGAAAATGGAGCAAAAGAAAGAGAAATATCTCTCATTGGAACTAAACAAATTAAAAAAATTGAACGGGGATTAAGCTGGCTTGCCTTGATAGCTACTATAGCTCCTCTCTTAGGACTAACAGGTACAGTAACTGGAATGATTAAAGCTTTTATGGTGATTTCATCTACAACCTCAGTTAATCCATCAATGCTTGCAAGCGGAATATGGGAGGCACTAATCACAACAGCTGCAGGACTTATTGTGGCAATACCAATCCATGTGGGACATCATTATCTTGAGAAAAAAGCTGATGATATAGCTCTTATAATGAGAGAAATGACTATTAGCATTATGACGAGGATAAAAAATGGAGTTTGAGAGAAAAAAATACAATCATACACATATAAACATCGCGCCTCTTGTCGATGTGGCACTTTTGCTTCTGCTTTTTTTCATGCTTACTTCATACCTTATTCAGGAACCTGTAATAAATATAAAGCTTCCTGAATCCAAAACAGCTGAACCAAAAGAAAAAGAAATTCTCACAATACATATAGCTAAAGGTGGAGAAATTTACTTCATGGACAGACGGGTCAACTTAGAGGGACTCCATGAAGAGATAAAAAACAGTCTAATCAATATGAAAATAGAATTCCTTAGAATTAAAGCAGATAAGGATGCCGATGTTGGAACTCTAATTTCTGTCATAGACGAAGTTCGGCTTGCTGGCATAAGAAACTATAGCATTGTGACAGAAAGGAGGTGAGAAAGAACGTTTAATTTACAAATTATCATTTGGAGAAAAAAACTTTGATCACAGGGGGGATATATGAAACCTATATTTCTTATATCTGTTTATCTTTTTATACTTATCTATAGCTCAACATCATTTATATGGGCTGAAGAGCAAAAAAATCAAAAAGATCTCATAATTGAAGAGATGGTAGTAACAGAGAGTAAAATTCTCCAATCACCTGATGAAATAACCCATAAGATTGATGTTTTAACAAGAGATGAGATTCTCAATATACCTTTCAACAACAGAAATCTCTCAGAGGCATTTAGATATCTACCAGGTAACTTTGTAAATCCACTCTCAAGAAATGATGCCAACTGGGGTTCCTATGGAGGATTGGGTCCAAAATATAATAGCTATCTACTTGATGGCCTTCCCATTGACTCTTTTGTTGATCCTATGAGCCTTGAACCACTATACATTGAAAGGGCTTAGATACATCGTGGTCCTGCGGCAACTTTGTATCCTAACTATATGACTATGGACTTTGCAGGAAATGAAACGGCATTAGCTGGTGTTACAAACCTCATTACTAAGGATAGAGTGACAATGCCGATGACAAGCTTTACCATTGGCTATGGCTCTTGGAATACCATTTATGGAAGGTTCTACCATGAGGGAAGCTCTGGAGATTTTCACTACCTCTTTGGAGGCACTTATGAGCAGTCTGATTATACCAATTATGGAACAAGGACATCATGGCTTAATATGATTAATGATCCTGAATACAAGAAAGGAAAGATTTATTTCAAAACCTCGCTTTTTCTCAATCCAGAGGCAAAAGTATCGCTTTTTGCGCATCACACTCAACATGTAGGGGATGTTGGAAGACCAAACAGGGAATATAACCACCAGTATGATTTAATAAACTTTCTCTATGAAAATAAAATGACTGAAGATATAAATCTTTATTTTAAGGCAGGCTACAGATACTATAACAGGAGGTGGGAAGAGGATAACTATAATCTCAACCCTCCATCTTTATCTCTTAGGAGCAAAGATGGTGTAAAGCAGAACATTTTTCCATTTGATTTATCCCTCAATTACAGACACTGGAGCAAAAGTATCCTCACTATCGGAACAGATCTTCAGATTGGGACATATAAAACTTACAGTGAAGTAGGAGGTAACAGGAATTACGGGAATGATGCTTCTTCTCTCAACTACGGTTTTTATATTCAAGAGAAAGTAATCCTAGATAAATGGGTTTTCAGGTTTGGTGGAAGATATAACTATACCAAACACAAGTATGATCTTATTGGATCTTCTGTGCCAGAGATAAAGAAAAAGTCATGGAACAGAATCCTCTGGACAGCGGGAATAAGATATAATGCTTCGGAAAAAATAGGGATATATGCCAATGCTGGTTCAAGCTTTCTTGTTCCTTCTGCCAAATCCATAGGCGGAACGTTAAAGTCATCGGACAGAGGAGTTCCTGGGAGAGATGGTCAATTGCCAAATCCTGGATTAAAACCGGAAAAAGGATACGGATTTGATCTCGGTATAGATTTATCACCTTCAAAGGAATTCCAGATTGGTCTAAGAGGTTTCTTCAACATTGTTGATGATGCCATTGTAGAAAATAGAATAAGTGAAACCCCTTCCCAAACCCAATCTGTAAATGCAGGTAAGGCAAAGGCATATGGCATTGAAGCAGAGGTAAATCACTATCATAGTGATTGGCTCATCTGGTTTGTCAATGGAACATTTTCAAAAACTAAGGTTAAAAACCCTATTGACTCTGACCAAGATGGTAGCAACATCCCATTTGTTCCAAAATTCATAGCTAATGTGGGTGCTACATTGAAATTACCCTATGAGTTTCAGGTGTCTCCTTATTTCCAATATGTGGGAACATACTATGACAGTAGTTCAAAGCGTGATAGAAAGGAATTTGGAGAATATGCCACTTTAAACATGAACATTAAAAAGTCTTTGTATAAAACATCATCATATACTGCTAACCTGATAGTTGACTTGAATAATATTTTTGACAAAAAATATGAGATGCCGTGGCAGTTTCAGGATCCTGGATTTAATGCAATGGCAAAAATTGAGCTAAGGTTCTAAAAATTGAGAAAAAACTCCATGAGTCTCATTTCCTCTCCACTCTCTCTAATTTGGAGAGGGTGGAGAAATATTAAAATAGTATTATCGATAGTATCTCTATTCATATTTATATCACCCCTTGTTTTGCAGGCTTATGATTATCCCGTAACTGTAACAGATTTTAGAGGTAAAACAATCACATTTACTAAACCTGTAGGAAGAATTGTCTGTCTCATTGAGAGTGCTTTAAGTGGTCTTTACATGTTAAATCAGGCTGAAAAAATTGTAGGAATATCAAAAAATGTTTATCAAAGCGACGTTTATAAATACTATGCCCAGCTTGACAACAGAATAAAAAACAGAACTCTTCCAGCACCTGGTAACTGGGATTTTGTAAGCATAGAAAGTGTTGTTAACCTTAAACCTGATCTCGTAATCATATGGGCAAGTCAGACAGAGGCAATAAAAGCCCTTGAACAAAGAGGCATAACTGTTTATGGAGTTTTTATTTTAAGTATTCAAGATGTATATAAGGAGATTATGGATTTTGGAAAAATCACAGGAAGTGTTAAAAGGTCAAAGGAGTTAATAGATTTCGTAAAAGATGAACTATCTGCACTGCAAAAGAGAGTAAAGGCTATCTCGGCGGAAAATCGAAAAAAGGTATATTTTATGTGGGCACAGGGACTTCTTAATACTTCTTGTAAAGGTAGTACTGTGGAAGATCTAATCACTATTGCCGGTGGGATAAATTCCTGTACAGAAATTGTCAGTGAGCATGCAGTCGTAAGCCTGGAGAAGTTGATAAGATGGAATCCTGACATAATTGTCATGTGGGTAAATGAGAGAAAGAATCCAGAAGATATAAAAAATGAGCCTCAGCTTAAGAGGATTAAAGCTATTAAGTCAAATCAGGTATATGAGCTTCCAGAGATTTTTCTATGCGATTTATGGACTTTGAAATTCTACTATGCAGCGAAACTCCTCGCAAAATGGACTTATCCTGAAATATTTAGAGATGTGGATTTAGAAAAGGAAAAACTAAAAATGCTAAAGAAATTCTACGGCATTGATTTAAAGATAGATAGATGAAAAAAAGATTTCCTGAAGTTATACTCTATCTAGTTCCTATTCCATTGATTTTTGTCTCAATTCTGTTTGGCCCCTCTGAGTTACTAAGCATAAATGAATTAGCCAAATTATTGATTTCTAACTCGAAATCGAGCGGAGAAGATTTTGAAGTCATTAGAGATATAGTCCTAAATATCAGACTTCCAAGGGTAATTCTTGCCTTTTTAATTGGTGCAGCTTTAACCGTGTCCGGGAATTCTCTTCAAGCTCTTTTCAGAAATCCCTTAGTATCTCCTGATATTCTTGGGCTCTCAGCAGGAGCTGCTTTTGGTGCAGCTTTTTCACTTGCCTACGGACTTCTTCCCCTACAGATCTCTGCCTTCATTTCCGGTTTGCTGGCAGTTTCCCTAAGCTATTTATTGGCAGTGACATATAGGGGTATTTCGACAATAACACTAATTCTTGCAGGTATAATTGTTACAAGTTTTTTTACAGCTTTGTTAACGATTATCCAGTTTTTAACTGATCCTTTTAAACTTCAAAGCATTGTGCATTGGACAATGGGAAATCTTCATACAGCAAGCTGGAGCAAAGTCTCATCAGCCGTATTTCCAATCACCCTTTCACTAATCTGGTTAATGTTAATCAGATGGAAACTAAACATTGTCTCCCTTGGTGATACAGAGACAAAGGCTGTTGGAGTAAATCCTGATCGTGCAAAGCTCCTAATAATAATTCCTGCAACTCTCGCCTGTTCCTCCTCAGTTGCTGTAGCTGGAGTAGTGGCAATGGTTGGACTGGTAGTTCCTCACATGATAAGAATGTTGGTTGGACCTGATAACATAAAAGTTCAGCCAATGGCAGTTGTTTTTGGAGGCTCTTTTCTGCTTTGCGTTGATACCATCTCAAGAACTCTTACGGAATATGAAATCCCTATAAGCATTTTTACGATACTCATTGCCGCTCCCTTTTTTGTTTATCTTTTAAAGAAGGGTAAAATATTTTTCAGGGAAACTTGAAAGAGGTGATAGAAGTAAAAAATTTATCTTTCAGTTTTGGTGATCATGAAGTTCTTAAAAATGTATCAGCCAAATTGTATGAAGGAAAATTTACTGCAATACTTGGAAGGAATGGAAGTGGAAAATCAACTTTTCTTAAGGTAATTGCGGGGATTATTAAATATAAAAAAGGAGAAGTCCGGATTTTTGGAAAAGATTTAAGGCAAATTAAAGATTCAGAAAGAGCAAAAATAATAGGCTATCTTCCTCAGTTTCATACGGCAACTTTTCCATATAAAGTTTTAGATGTTGTTCTTACTGGAAGAGCTCCTTATGTTTTTTCAATGCCTAAAAAATTTGATATATATAAATCTGAAGAGGCTTTAGATGCAGTGGGCATCTCCCATCTTGTAGATCGCCCATATAGTGAACTATCAGGAGGCGAGAGGCAGCTTGTGATGATGGCGAGGGTTTTAGCCCAGGAGCCCAAAATACTTCTCCTTGATGAACCTCTTACGCATCTTGATCTTACCAATCAGTATCATATGATGGAACTCATAAAAAACCACCTATCAAAGGGTATAACTGTTATAGCAGTTCTTCATGAGCCTAATATGGCATTCAAGTATGCTGATGAATTTATCCTTTTAAAAAGAGGGCAGATTATTGAGTTATCCTATCATTTTAAACCTTGGCATCAAGATATTTTAAAGGAACTTTACGATATTGAGCTTAATACTATTAATTTTAATGATAAGGCTTACATTATCCCATAATTGAAATTGATAGTGTATATTTAATTGTGTCTGGTAGAAAAAAATCTGATAACCTCTTGTGAAGAAGGAAATAGTATAACAAATCACGCACAGGAGGTGACTAAAAATGATAGAAACTAAAAACATTGTAGAATTATTCAAACCAATAGTTAAGCGTGCGCATTAGATCATTGAAAATGTCTCAGAAATCGGGTTGGTTAGATCAAAATAAAAGGTCGCCCAAATGGTAAAATCCCTTCCTGCAACCCAACTTCATTAATTTAGGGCATATTTTATTTAAAAAACTCAATAGTTCAGAGACTCATATTTTCCTTTACCACCTAATGTAGTCTAATGACTTTTACGCTTTTCAAAGCCATTTTCTCTCTTACTTTGTTTACTAATATCAAAAATCTTTACCTGTAAAACTTGAATCAAAAGATGAATACTCTCTCCGTTGATTTCTGCTTTTAATCCATTGTATTCTACACATAATCTTTATGCTATGAGGGTATTACGATTAACGAAAGACATGGTTCTAATGAGATTGGTAGATGATAGAGAGACCTATGAGGGAGAGAATAAAGGCAGGAAGGGGATCTCTGAAAACTTAGCATATGCATTTTGTCACTGCGAGGGACTGGATGTTCCGAAGCAGTCTCTAAGTAAAGCCTACGAAGAGGCAACTACGAGATCCCTTCACTTCGCTCGCAATGACGCAAAGGCGAGATCCCTTCGTCGCTTTCGCTCCTCGCAATGACACTTCCCTTTGTCACTGCGAGGGATTCGATGTCCCGAAGCAGTCTCTCACCAAAACGAGCGTTTATGAGATTGCTTCGCTGATGCTCGCAATGACGGAGAGGGTGTCACTGAGAGGACAAGAAGTGGCCATGGCAGTCTCTTTCTGTCACTGCGAGGGACTGGATGTTCCGAAGCAGTCTCTAAGTAAAGCCTACGAAAAGACAACGAAGAGATTGCTTCGCTGACGCTCGCAATGACAAAAAAGAAATTCACTGCGAGGTCCCATAGAGGAGGAAAATATAGACAGTTAGAGGAAAATCGGATGGTTTAAAAATAG
>CAKZQH010000094.1 GCA_937139565.1 uncultured Nitrospiraceae bacterium
ATCCGTCTTTCCTAAATTAAAATCTCTTTGAAATTAATCTAACTTTTAGCATTATTAGACTTACTTAGATTCTTTTCATAGGCATTAGATAATTCATCAGAGAGTCTCTCTATTTTTCTGATAATCTTATAATATCCATAGACTCCTTTAACCTTTTAAGCCTTTCTCTTTTAGCCTCATCTTCAATTGAATTTAAAAAACCTTTTAAAGCGAAACAAGTCTATCTCTCTATAGCCTTAGTCTATCCCTGATTGGCTTAAGCAGCCTATCTGCTGTAAAGGATAAAACCTCTTCTATATCTCTGCCATAACCTTCTTTCTGCCTCTTTTAGAAAACTCCTTGAGAGTTGGATCTCCTACAACTAAAAATTTGCCTTTCCTTAAAATGACCTTCCCAATGTTCTTTAATAGTGAGGCAAGATATTGCCTGTTCATATGCAGTATCGCTGATAGTTCTTCAAGCATCTGAGCTTTAATCTTGTTTGATGTTTTCTGATATGTCATCGCTTTTTTTAATAGTGAAAAGTTTCCCTCTCATTGTGAATACTCCTTTTGGGATGCTAATAACCATTTAGATAACCTCCTATGAGAAGATCTATATATTGGATCAGAAGGCTTTAAAAAATGGCTGCTCTTTTTGTCAATTATTATGAATAATACCATTTCGAAGACATTATTTTTTGAAGAAAGGGATCTTATAGACAACTTCTCACCTTGGAATTACTTGATTAATGTAAAGTTGGAAGAAACCGTCGCAACAACACTTTTATCATGTCCTTTAAATTAATGTAAACTACAAAAATTCCATTAGAAAAGGGGTGAAACATTATGCCCTATGTTAACATTAAAATTACAAAAGAAGGCTTGACCAAGGAAAAAAAGGAAGAACTAATTCGCGGAGTAACCCAACTACTTGTTGATGTTTTAGGTAAAAATCCTCAAACAACTATTGTGATCATAGATGAGGTGGACACAGACAATTGGGGCATAGCAGGAGAATCAGTTACTGAGAGAAGAAAAAAAGGCAAATAATCACTGTAACAACTATAATTTAAAATCTCTCATTCTCAATGATATTAAACCCTGATTTCTTAAAAATCCTTCGAGTACATTTATTCCCTAAAAAGTCAATAAAAAATTTGTATTTAGAGTTGTAGATCTTACTATAGCACAATTTTCTTGAATTAAGTATAATTTAGTAATGACAGGGTGGAAATTTAATAAAAGATTTTCGCTCGTAGTGATCTTAACTATTTGTTTGCTTTTAGTTATTCTATGGATTTCAAATTCACTTAAAAAAGAAAAACTTCGAATAGGTCTTATTCTGTCATTAACTGGCCCTTTGCAGGATTTTGGAAGGGAAGTAAGAGACTCAGCTCAGCTTACAACAAAGATTATAAATGAGAGTGGTGGAGTTGCAGGAAGAAAAATAGAACTCCTGATAAGAGACAATAAAAACAGTATTGAAGAGACAAAGAAAAATTTGGATGAATTGGAATCACAGGGAATTGTTGCATTAATTGGTCCTGTTCAAAGTTCAGTTGCCGCTCAACTGTTTCCTATCATAAACGAAAATAAGATACCTACCTTTTCCCCTGGTGCAGGATCAACAAAAATTCCTGAATTGGATGATTATTTTTTCAGAATGCGGAGTTCAAACAGAGATGATGCTCAGATGCTTTGCGAACTGATGAAAAGAAAAAGCTTGAAAAATATTTCTTTTGTATATGATTTACAACTTAAGATTTTTGGATTAGACCTGCTTGAAAATTTACAAACAACATGCCCTAATTTGATTCTATATAAATATGAAATAGACCTGACAAAAATTAAATATAAACGATCAGCAGAGGAGATTTTAAAAAACAGGCCTCAAGCAGTTGTTTTAGCAACTGATTTTTTTGCCTCAGCGTTATTAATACAGCATTTGAAAAACTTAAGTGAGAATGTACTCATAATTCTGACTCCAAGAGCAAGAATTCATAAAATCATTGAGAGAGTCGGAAAGAGAAAAGCTGAAGGAATAATGGCAATTGAACTTATTGATTTTGAATATAAAGGAAAAGAATTTTTAAGATTTAAGGAAGAATTTAAAAAAAAATATGGATATTTGCCTGGTTTTTTAGCTGTGTATACATATGAATCATTAATGATAATTAAGAAAGCACTGGAAAAAAATCCCTCTCCCGCAGAGCTTAAAGACACTATACTTAAAATCAGAGAATTCGAGGGATTACAGGGCAAGGTGATAATAGATAGAAACGGCAATACAATTAGAAAACCTCTGATTTTAATTATCAAAGATAGTAAACTTGAGAGATTAGACGAATGAAAAGGAAAAAATTTGAAACATTCCTATTTTTCATCCTCTCTCTCTCTTTTTTTGTCATAATTTCCCTCATATTTATTAACCTCTACCTATATCTAAAAAAAGACACCTATTCAACTATCAACAAAAAATATGAGGGCGTTATTGATGAATTCTCTTTTGATCTTGATAGATTGGCTTCTTCAGTAAAAAATATATCAAAGGAAGTAGCTAAGATAATTAATTCTAATATCTCTGATGAAAAAAAGAGGGAAACCATTAATACAATTACTTCATCTATAAAAGAAATTCGGAGAGTGATGGTTTTGAATAAAGATGGAACGGTCATAAATACATATCCTTTTAACGATGATTTCATAGGACTTGATCTATCTGAACAGGAATTCTTAAAAAAGTCCTCTAAGGCATTGTTTTTAGGTCCCCATATTTGTGAAGTAGAAAGAGAAGTTTTCTATGTAATAAATGAAAAATACCCTAACTTTCAGCTTGCTTTTTATTTAGATATGAACTACTTAAAGCCATACTTAGATAGACTCATTAATCGTGGCCTATATGTTTTTGCTGTTGATGAAAAAGGTAAAGTGATGGTTCATGTAAAAAAAGAAATCGCCGAACAAGAGTTAAATTTAATAGATTTGCCAGCTGTAAAAAAAGCTTTAATTAGTGAAAAGGGCCTTTTTGATGAATACATTGATGGAGATAGATTTTTACTTTATGCCAATAAAAATCCTGCTCTTGGGTGGACAATCTTTGTCGGAGAAAAATATGCTGAAGCAACAAGGGTTATTAGATACATTGAAAATTTATGCCTTATTGCATATTTAATTTCTATATCAATTTCTTTCCTATCTGCCAAATTTATATCTAAAAGGTTTAATACTCCGATAAGAATGCTTTTAGATGAAATCGAACAAATTAAAAAAGGACATTACAGTTCAACTGCATTCAAAGAAAATTTCCATGAAATCTCTCTAATTCACAGAAATTTAATATCCATGTCAGAGGAAATTAAAAAAAGGGAATATATGTTCAGAAAACTTTTTGAAGAAACACGGGTTCCCATATACTTCGTAAAGCAGAAGGGTGATTTTATTGATGTAAATAATGCTTTTTTAGAATTGTTTGGATTTTCTAATAAGCATGAACTGAAAAATTATAATATGTATGACCTTTACAAAATCAGAGAAGACAGAGATAAAATTCTGGAGGAAATAGAAAAAGCTGGCTATGTAAAAGACCTTGAGGTAGAGTTCAAGAAAAAAACAGGAGAAACTATTATTGCTCTACTTACAGCCACTAAATTTCAATATCTTCATGAGGAAAACATAGATAAATCCCCTAACTACATGGGAATCATTGTTGACATAACAGAGAGAAAAGCTCTTATGGAACAGTTAATTAAAGCACAAAAGAT
>CAKZQH010000095.1 GCA_937139565.1 uncultured Nitrospiraceae bacterium
TAGAGGATAATTTTAATAAAAAATTGTCTTGAAAAGGGTTAAAATAAATCTGTCAGTTTTCTATCTCTATTTTTGGGTAGTCCCAAAAAGCTTGACATTATATATAAAATTTGTTATTGTTTACAACAAGTATATTTATTTAACAAATAAAAGGAGGTAGTAGTCATGACAAAAGCAGATTTGGTCAACAAAATTGCAACTAAGGCAGGGCTTACTAAAGCAGAAGCTGGTAAAGCATTAGATGCTACTATTGAAGCTATTAAAGAGTCTCTTAAAAAAGGGGATAAGGTTACTTTAGTAGGATTCGGAAGCTTCTATGTTTCTAAGAGAAAGGCAAGAAAAGGTAGAAACCCAAGAACAGGCGCAGAGATTAAAATTCCTGCAACAAAGGTTCCTAAATTTACAGCTGGTAAATCTTTGAAGGATGCAGTAAAGTAATCTTTATTTTTTATTAAAAAGTGAGGGGAGCTTTGCTTTCTCCCCTCATAAATTTTTTCAATCTATAATAGGAATGTGAGGGAAATATTTAATTTTCTTTTAAATATTGCCTTTAAGGGTAAAAATCCATCTAAACAAGAAATAAGAAAGGCTGTTCTTAGTATTTCCGACATCTTTACTACAGGTGAATTCTTAAGCCCATTAAATTACTTAAAAGATGACCCTTTACTTAAAGGATATATTCTGTATTTTGTTCCGGTCTCTTTAGCAAAAATTGAAAGTATATTTCTTGAACTATTAAAACATCCCATTTTTTCAAGTCTTCAAGACCTCAAAATTCTTGATATAGGATGCGGTCCTTCGCTTGCTATTCTGCCTTTGTTCGAGATACTTAAGAGAGGACAGTGGCATTTGGAACATTTAAGATATATCGGGATTGAGCAGGAGGAAAAGGCTATTGAGGTTGGAGAAAGGTTGATTGAGAATTTTAAACCAGAAGGTTTATCGATTAAATATGAATTTATCCAATCTGATGCATCTGATTTCAGAACCTATCTTGATTTAAAGGCAATTAAGCCTGACATAGTTATATTTTCAAACTCCTTAGGTGAGCTTTTTGATAAAAGAGGCATTGACACGGATACATTCCTTAATTTTATAAAGCCCTTTACTTATAAAAATCCAAATTTTACTCTTATCTTGATTGAGCCAGGAACAAGAAAAGCTTCGATGAGGCTTCATCAAATGAGGGATTCACTAATTGAAGAGTTAGAACTTTATCCATACAGCCCCTGTCTTAATAGTCTGCCATGTTCTGCTTTAAGAGCTAATAACTGGTGCTATGAAGAAAGAAGATGGATTGCTCCTTCCTATCTAACTTTTTTAAATTCCCTTGGACTTCAGGTTAATTATCTTAAATTTAGCTATGTTATTTTGAGAAAGGATAAAGTTAATATTAAGGATACCTTCTCAGAGGGAGAGGGAGAAATAATAAAAAATACGAGCCATTTGCTTAATGAAAAGGGTAAAAGCCGACTTTGGGGATGTTGGAAAGGTGAACTGATTGATATTGAGAAGTTAAAGAGAGACTTTTCTGAAGAAGAACCATGGCTTAAAATAAGAAAGGGTTGTTATTTTTCTATTGATAAATACATAAGTCTTTCAGCAAAAAAAGTAAGAATTCCTCCAGACTGTAATATAAAAATTCTGTTTCAGCCTTAATTACATTAACCTCTGGTTTTTTTTCTCAATTATTAGTATAATTTTTTATGCGATTAATAAAAAGTGTTTCAGAGTTAGAGAGATTTTTTAAAAGGTTAAAAGCAAGGCAGTCTTCTAATATAGATATTGAAAAATCTGTCAAAAATATAATTCAGGATGTTTGCAAAAGAGGAGACAGGGCTCTTTTAAAGTATAATCGAATTTTTGATAAGCACGAGCTCTCAATTAAAATCACCTGTGAAGAAATAAGAACAAAAGCAAAGGAAGTTTCAAAAGAAGTTATTGATGCCCTTAAATTTGCTTCAGATAGAATAAGAAGATTTCATGAAAAGCAAAGAGAGTCATCTTGGGACTATCTTGAGGATGATATATTACTTGGACAGATAATAAGACCATTAGACAGAGTAGGTGCCTATGTGCCTGGTGGTAAAGCTTGCTATCCCTCAACAGTTCTTATGAATATTATACCAGCTCAAGTTGCCGGTGTAAGCGAGATTGTTGTATGTGTGCCTACACCATTTGGAGAACTAAATCCTGTAATTTGTGCAGCACTATATATTCTTGGCATAGAAGAGGTTTATAGAGTCGGAGGTGCTCAGGCAGTGGCAGCAATGGCTTATGGCACGGAGACTATAAGAAAGGTTGATAAAATTGTTGGACCAGGAAATATATATGTTGCTACAGCCAAGAGACTTGTTTTTGGTGAGGTAGATATTGATATGATTGCTGGACCAAGTGAAATTTTAATAATCGCCGATGAAAAAGCCGTGCCATCACATATAGCAGCAGACATGCTTTCTCAGGCTGAGCATGATGAAATGGCCTGTAGTGTTTTAATAACAACTTCGATGGAACTTGCTTGTAAGGTAAGGAAGGAAATTAAAAAGCAGCTCAAAGCACTTCCAAAAGCATCTATTGCTGAAAAGGCATTAAAAAATTTTGGTGCGATTATTTTGGTAAGGGATTTTGACGAAGCCTGTGATGTGGCAAATGCTGTTGCACCAGAGCACCTTGAAGTACTCACTGAAAATCCTGAAAAACTTTTATCAAATCTTAGAAATGCAGGAGCAATTTTCCTTGGTCCGTGGACGCCTGAGCCAATTGGTGATTATGTAGCTGGACCAAATCATACTCTACCAACCTCAGGAACAGCAAGATTTTTTTCTCCCTTAGGTGTGTATGACTTTATAAAAAGAAGCTCTCTTATTAGAGTTGGAGAAAAGGGATTTAAAACACTTGCTCCCTATGTGGAAACTCTTGCTAACCTCGAAGGCCTTCACGCCCATGCAAATACGATAAAAATAAGAAAATCTCACTAATTCTACCGGCATACATATTTCACATTAGCATTAATTGTTATGACTTGTTTTTCCTTTTTTGGTTCTGGTGCTTCTATAGGAGCTTGCTCTGCACTTCTTGCTTGAAAAGCAGAAAATTCTCTAAAAGAGGGTGCTTTCAAATCGTAGTCTACATGCGAAATAGAGCATTTTTTCTCAAGTTTATTTGAAAGCTTCTTCAGAAAAGCCTTTGCTGTATCTAATAGTGAAAGCTTAAGCTCCTCTTCTGCACTCTTCCTTGTCTTCTCAGACAAAATCCATTGAGGTTCTGATAGTGAATAGTTTAGTGAGGCTCCATATTTTTCCTTAAAGGAATCTATGATTTCAAGAATTTTATTTCCCTCTTTTACATCTTTAAGCTGAAAGTTATAGTTAAGCGTTCCTCTAAATCCACTACATTTTCTCTTTTCTTTTTCCCACCAACAATTTTTATATATAGAGTAATTCCCACCGCTGTAATTTAAGCCTATTGTTCTTATTTCTTTATCTACATCTCCGAGCATGTTTATTGCTTCACGTTCCTTATTTGTTAAAACATTTACAGAAAGGAACATCTGAAAAATATCAGGAGTTAGTTCTTTTCTCTCTTCAAAAGTAATTGATACCTTCGTCAAATCTAAGTCTTTTTCATCTGCATAGGCAAAGCTAAAAACTAAAATCAAAAATAAAATAGCAAGTGCGAAAATAAGGCCTTTCATTTATCTCCTCCTTAATTTAGATAAACCAATTTACCAGAAATTATATGGCAAGTCAATAGTTAAAAAATAAATGTTTTGTTTATCTTTAATTAATTTGAGCAAAATATGTGATAATCTTCTTTGAAAAAGGAAAAATATATCAAAGGCAAGCCCAGTCGGTTAAAAAGGAGGAAGCCACAAGCATTATGAATTATTCAGAGCGATACGATTTCATCTAATGTTATTTTTTCTTGTGTGTTTTTATTATTTAGCGTAATATGTTAAAAAGCATAAGGAATTTTAAAAAAATTTTTTAAGATCAAAAAGATATGATATAATTCGAGGATATGCAAGAGACTAATATAATAAAATCCATGTTCGATAGGATTGTAGAGAGATATGACCTATTAAATAGGGTTCTCTCATTTGGACAGGATGTGTACTGGCGAAGAAAAATGGCTCAATTTGCTTTTTCACATTCTAAAATGCTTATTTTAGACCTTGCAACTGGAACAGGAGATTCTGCAAAGCCACTTTTGATAAAAGGAGCAAGGGTTATGGGAGTGGATATAAGTTTTCGAATGTTGCGGATTGCAAAGAAAAAAATAAAGGGAGCCTTTATCCCCCTTTCTGCCTCTGCTTATCAATTGCCTTTTAGAAATAAATTTTTCGATGCTGTAACCTGCGCTTTTGGAATAAGAAATATGCATGATACAGAGCAAGTTTTGAAAGAAATTCACAGAGTTATAAAAGTAGGGGGGAAAATAATAATTTTAGAATTTTCTCTTCCAAAGGGTTTTGTGAGAGCTCCCTATTTATTTTATTTAAAAAAAATAGTTCCTTTTGTATCGTCCTTTTTATCAGCTCGCTATGCCTATGAATACCTCGGTTCGTCAATAGAGAGCTTTTATCCTCCAGAAGAATTTATCACACTCCTTAAAAATTGTGGTTTCAACAAAATAGTTAGTAAGCCATTAAGTTTAGGATGTGTATATCTTTATAGTGGAGAAAAAGTTGACGATTAATGGATTTTTTAATCCTAATTTAGAGGATATGGGTTTCTTAAGTTTGTTTAGTTTAAAATATTTAAAATACCAAAGAGGAAATTGCATAGATGATTCCTTATCCAAACATTGATCCTGAGATAATAAGAATTGGGCCTTTATCGATTCGTTGGTATGGTCTAATGTATCTTATTGGATTCCTTTGTTCTTATCTTATTTTGAAAAAAGAGATAAAACGAAGAAGATTGATAGTTGAAAAGGATTTTCTAGAAAATCTGTATTTTTATCTCATTTTAGGCCTTCTTGTTGGCGCAAGACTTGGATATGTTCTTTTTTACAATCTATCCTACTATCTTGCTAATCCCTTAGAAATTTTTGCCATATGGCATGGAGGTATGTCCTTTCACGGCGGTCTCTTAGGCGTTATCCTTTCTGCATGGTTATTTACAAAAGCCAAAAAATTTGACTTTTATACTCTCACAGACATGCTTGTTCTGACAGCGCCAATAGGTTTAGCTCTTGGTAGAATCGGTAATTTTATAAACGGTGAACTATATGGAAGGATATCCGATGTCCCGTGGGCTATGATTTTTCCAGATGGAGGACCTCTTCCGAGGCATCCAAGTCAACTTTACGAAGCAGCCCTTGAGGGCTTTTTACTTTTTGTTATATTGTGGTTTTTAAGAGATAAAATTAGCCGTTCAGGGATAATTTCATCTTTATTCCTTATTTTATATGGAGTGTTTAGATTTTTTGTTGAATTTTTTAGAGAACCAGACCCTCAAATTGGCTATATCTTAGGATTTTTAACGATGGGACAGGTTTTGTGTGCGGTAATGATTGTTGGTGGCTTTTTATTGTTGACTTATAGGAGCAAAAAATGACAGAGCATAAAGAATATATGAGAAAAAAGTTTAACGAGCTAAAAAGGCATGTCTTTTTTGAAATTTTGGACATTGTCGGCCGAGTATTCCTTTTAATAGCCTATGATGAGGGAGTGATAATAGGTAAAAGGGGATTTCTTCCAGAAGAAAAAGAAAGAGGTCTGATTTTAGTTTTTAACAAACAGATGAAATTTAACTGGGAAGATGAAGCCTTATTGGCCAAGCTTGTTTTTGGGAGTACTCCAGAAAATTGTTTTATACCCTTAGATGCAATTGTAGGAGTCTTTTCTCCTGATTTAGGAATACAGCTAACTATGCCATTTGTCAAGCCTCGGGATAAAGAAGAATTAAAGCCTCAAAGCGAAATATTAGAGAGAGAGGATGTAGATGGAAAAATTATAGATATCTCAAAAATGAGGAAGAAAAAATGAAAATAGAACAATATTTAAAGGAATTTTTACTATATCATTTGAAGCAAAGGCTTTCAAAGGTTAAGCAGGATTTAGAACCTGTTCCAGAACCTCCGCCAGATTTAAAAATCGTCAGTTATGGCATGGTTGTAGGATATATAGATATCATTACTGAAAATGAAATAGATTCTGTGAGAGTGGAAAGGTGGAAGAAGTTGATTTTAGAAGGGAATAAACTAATCCTTATTATTCCAAAAGAAGAAAAACTTAGAATTACCGAAATCTTATGGAAAGAAGGACTTGCTGAGAAAGTAAGTGTGGGTACCTATGAGATAAACTTACTTCTGCCTTGAAATAAAGTCTTCCAGACAAAGTTTTTGAATTTCTTCTGTAACAAAGGTGCCTCTTAACATCTTTCCTTCTACCATGTAGATAACCATTTCTGCTATGTTAGTTGCATGATCAGAAATTCTCTCAAGGTATTTAGCAATAAACATTCTCTTAAGTGCCAGAGGAATAATATCACGATTCTTTATCATAAGCTCAAATAGTTCATTATGGTTATTTTCTAAAAGGTTATCAACTAAATCGTCTCTTTTAATAACATCATAGCAGAGATCTACATCTTCCTTAACGAAGGCATTAATGGCATCTTCAACCATACTTTCCGTGATTTCTGCCATTTTTGGAATATTCACAAAAGGTTTTAAGAAAGGCTCTTCATTTAGTTCTATTGCTCTTTCTGCAATATTAACAGCAAAATCACCTATTCTTTCGAGGTCTGTGCTTATTTTCATGGCAGTAGTAATAAACCTTAAGTCCTTAGCCATTGGCTGCCTTAGCGCAATAAGTCTGATACATTCTTCATTTATATCAACCTCTAAGCCATTTATAAGATTATCCCTTGATATAACCTGCTTTGCAAGTTCAGAGTTCCTTTCAATCAGGGCTTTTACTGCTTTTCTAATTCCCTCCTCTACAAGACAACCAAGTATAAGAATTCTCTCTTTCAATTTTCTTAAATCATCATCTAAAATTCCCATCACAGCCTCCTATATACACTTTTAGTATTATACCAATTTATTTAAGGTTTTTCATTAACTATTTTCAATAATTTTTAGAGTTTCATATTCTGGGTCAAGGATAAGATTTTTTGATTTTATAGAAACTCTCTTTGTTCGCAAAATTTAGAAATTAATCTATTTCTGTGAGTTTTCCCTTTTCTTATAACCTTAATAGCTTCCTTCGTTCCTATATTTTCTAATGCTTTAATAATTTCAAGGGATATAATAGGGTCTTCTTCTTGAAAAAGCATTCTTTCTAATTCTTTTATCCCTTTTGTTAATTTTTTCATACCTATTAAAAAAACTATCGTTCTTCTTATTTCCTTTACAGGATGTTTCAGGGCAAAAATTAACTTTTCCTCGTAGGAAAGAGACGAATAAGTGATAAGTTCATATTTACAAAAGGGACAAAAATTATCACTTTCTTTTATCTCTTTCCAACAGCAAGGACAAAAAAAATGCATCATTTTTAACCAAACCTTCCTGTTATGTAGTCTTCTGTTAACTTTTGTGAAGGAACGGTAAATATTTTATGGGTTTTATCAAATTCTACAAGCTCTCCAAGATACATAAACCCAGTATAATCAGAAACCCTTGCTGCTTGCTGCATATTATGTGTCACGATTATTATGGTTAACCTTTCTTTTAGGTTTATTATAAGCTCTTCAATCTTTGCCGTAGATATAGGATCAAGAGCACTTGTGGGTTCGTCAAAAAGCACAATATCAGGTTCAATGGCAATGGCCCTTGCTATGCAGAGTCTTTGTTGTTGCCCTCCTGAAAGAGAGTATGCATTGGCATCAAGTCTATCCTTTACTTCATCCCATAGAGCTGCAGACTGAAGTGCCCATTCAACTCGCTCTTTTATTAAATTTTTATTTTTAACACCATTTACCCTTAAGCCATAGGCTACATTTTCAAATATTGATTTTGGAAATGGATTTGGTCGTTGAAAGACCATTCCTATTTTCCTTCTAAGCTCCAACAGGTCAATATTTTTCTCGGTTATGTTTATTCCATCGGGATGAAAGATTATGGAACCTTCATATCGTGAACCTGGATAGAGATCATGCATTCTGTTAAAACATCTAAGAAGAGTGGTCTTTCCACAGCCACTTGGTCCAATAAGAGCAGTTATTTTTTTTGTGGGTATTTTTAAGTTTATGCCCTTTAAAGCTTTAAATTCATGGTAATAGAAATTTAAATCTTTTACTTCAAGCTTTGTGTTGCTACTAAAGGATCCTTTACTTTGCTCTTTCGCTCTTGTCCTATCTTCTACTTTCTGTGAGGCACCCAAAAATAATCCCTTTAAGGCTTCGATTACCATATGTATTTTCTCCTTACTTTCTGTCTGAAATAATATGCCAGCGCATTCATCAGAACAGTTAATAAAAGAAGCACAAAACCTGCAGCTGCTGCATTTATTTGGAAGTCAGCCTGAGGCCTTGATACCCAGTTGAAAATTTGAATTGGTAGCACTGTAAAAGGTGACATAAGGACTGACCAAATTTTATCGAGAGATATAAAGGGAAATTCAGAGGTAAAGGGAGATGGCGGAAGAAAGGCAATGAAGGTGAGCGCTCCAATTGTAACCAGAGGAGCAGTTTCTCCTATAGCCCTTGATGCAGCAATAATTAGTCCGGTAAGTATTCCGCCGAGGGAATAGGGAAGAATATGGTCTCTTACTGTGTCCCATTTTGTAGCACCTACAGCATAGGCACCTTCTCGTATATCTCTTGGAATTCTTCTAATTGCCTCTCTTGTATTAACCACAATTACAGGCAACATAAGAATGCTTAGTGTAAGGCCTGCTGTTAGAATGCTCTCGCCAAGCTTAAATCTATATATGAATATGCCTAAGGCAAGAAGTCCATAGATTATCGCAGGTACTGCTGCAAGATTATTTATGTTAAGTTCAATTATGGTCTCAATTTTTCCGATAATCCCTCTTTTTGTTGCATATTCTTCAAGATAAATTCCAGCAGGAATTCCGATAAGCAATGACCAAAATACAGCGCCTGCCATTACAAGCAGAGTTCCTACCCATCCAGAGAGAATACCTGCTTTTTCCGGGAATCTCGATGGATAGGAGGTATAAAAGGAGGGATCTTTAAGTTTTATAAAACCGTCAATGAGTATGTCTATTATGAGAGTAATCATAAAGGAAATAGCAAGAAGTAAGGCTATGAAGCCGATGATGGGAAATAATATATCTGATCGTGCATCAGTTCTCTTTTTGTTGCTAATCATTTCTAATAGGCCTCCCTTATTTTTGTCCTTAACCAGAGGGCAATAGAGTTAAAAATAAAGGCAATAATAAAAAGCGCTAACCCTACAGCAAAGATGGAGAGATATTCAATGGATCCAAAGGGTAAATCTCCTAAGGCAACCTGAACTATGTAGCCTGTCATGGTTTGTATGGGTTCTCTTGGATCAATGGTAAGATTAGGATACATTCCAGCTGCAATTGCTACAACCATTGTTTCACCTATGGCACGAGATGCACCAAGGATAAAACCTGCAACCACTCCAGAAATGGCAGCAGGAAGAACTATTGTAACAGCTGTTCTTAATTTTGTAGCGCCAAGAGCATATGAAGCTTCTCTAATTCTTTGTGGTACGCCTTTCATTGCATCCTCAGCCATTGATGCTGTGTAGGGCAAGATCATAAACCCAAGAACTATTCCAGGTGCGAGGGAGTTAAAAGCTTCAAGTTCAGGCACTACTTTTTGTAGAAGAGGAGTTACAAAAAGTAGGGTAAAATATCCATATACAACAGTTGGAATAGCCTCTAAAAATTCAATTGTAGGTTTTACAATCTCTTTTACTCTTGTAGAAGCATACTCACTTAAATATATTGCAATAATTAAACCCAAAGGAATTGATACAGCCACAGCAATTCCAGCAATTAAAAAAGTGCCTGCCACTAAAGGCCATATTCCAAATTTCTTTGTAGCAAAAACAGGAGTCCACTCTTTTTCGGTAAGAAACTCTATTATTGATACCTCTTTAAAAAACTCTATGGAGTCTGAAAGTAACACATATACAATTCCAACGGTTATGAAGATAGTGATAAAGCCGGCGGTGAAAAACACCGCCAGCATTATTTTGTCTAAAGCTCTTTTGAATGTTAATGTTCCAAACAATTGTATTTTTTCTCCCTTTTAGTGTTTGGCTTCTCTTTTTAAAAGTTCCTCAACAGTAAGACCAACCTGAATCTCTCCACCAAAAACTGTTCCAACTTCCATTTTCTTAAATCTATCCTCAGCCATTTTGTAAGCTTTTTCAGGGAGAGGAATATATCCGACCTGTTTGCTGATTTTACCTGCATTTTTGAGATAGAACTCAACAAACTCTTTAACTTCAGGTCTCTCTTTAGCAGATTTTTCATTAATGTAAATGAAAATTGGTCTTGAAAGAGGCTGATAGGAACCGTCTTTAACGGTTTTATCACTTGGTGCGACGCAAACACCTTTAGGATTTTGAACTTTTAAGGCTTTAACCTTTCCTTTGTTTTCCAGAACATAGGCAAGACCAACATAACCGAGTCCATAAGTGTCTTTTACAACGGCGTTCATTATAACATTGTCATCCTCACTTGCTACATAATCTCCTCTGCTTGCCTTTGCCTTTCCAACTACAGCCTCTGTAAAATAGTCAAATGTTCCAGAATCAGCACCAGGACCGGCGAGTCTTAAAGGCTTATCTGGCCAGCTTGGCTCAATTTCATTCCATTTTGTTACCTTGCCTTGAGCTTCAGGTTCCCACATCTTTTTAAGCTGCTCAATGGTGATACAGTCATTTTTTATCCAATTGTTTTTTGTGTTTACAAATACTGCCATGGCATCGTAAGCAATTGGAAGTTCAATATACCTTATGCCAGTTTTTTTGCACTCTTCAATCTCTTTTTTAAGAATTGGTCTTGAAGCATTAGAAATATCAGTCTCACCTCTACAGAATTTTTTAAATCCTCCACCTGTGCCTGATATTCCGACAGTAACTTTAACAGCTCCCTTTTTTGCTTTCTGGAAATCTTCAGCCACACCCTCTGTGATTGGGAAAACTGTAGAGGAACCATCGATTTTAATAACCTGTTCAGCATGAAGAGGAGAGATAGTTGCTACAAAAATCATCGCTGCAACAATAAGTAATACCCTATTAAGAAAACCTGTTAAACTTAGATACTTCATAAAAACCTCCTTTTTTTAATTTTTATAACTTTAGTATAGAATGGCACTGTTACAACACTTTTACAGAAATGTTAAATTTTTGTTACAGAAAAAAATAGATGTGATAAAATAAGAAAAAAAATAACTCTTGAAAAGGGGGAGTTTATGTTTTTTAAGTTTTTTTTAGTTATTCTGTCTTTTATTTTATTTACTACAGGTCTTTCCTATTCAGCTGAAATGATTAACGGTGCAGGAGCCACCTTCCCCTATCCACTCTATTCCACTTGGGCAAGTGATTATAATAAGGCTACAGGAATTAAGGTAAATTACCAATCAATTGGTTCAGGTGGCGGAATAAGACAAATCACCGAGCGAACTGTGCATTTCGGTGCATCTGATATGGCTTTAAATCCAGATGAGGTTGAAAAATCAAAGCTTTTACAATTTCCAGCTGCTATTGGAGGAGTTGTTCCAGTTGTAAATATTCCTGGAATAGGTGCTCAAAAACTCATTCTTGATGGCACTACTATGTGTGAAATTTTTCTTGGCGAAATTAAAAGATGGGACGATCCTAAAATTAAAAACCTTAATCCAAATCTTTCTCTGCCAGCAAAACCGATTACTGTAATATATCGTTCTGATGGTTCTGGAACCACAGCCATATTTACTCATTATCTTAGCGATGTTTGCAAAAAATGGCAGCAGAATGTGGGATTTGGCACCTCTGTTAAATGGAGAACCGGCCTTGGAGGAAAAGGTAATGAGGGTGTAGCTAATTATGTTAAAAGAACACCTAATTCAATAGGTTATGTAGAGTTTGCCTATGCAAAACAAAACAAATTATCTGTGGCAAATATAAAAAATGCAGCTGGGAATGTGGTAAAGCCTGATTTTGAGAGTTTTGCAGCAGCTGCCTCTTCGGCAACTCTTGAGCCTAAGAGCCATTTTTACGCCTGGATGACAAATGCACCAGGGAAAAATGCTTGGCCTATCACAGGAGCGACCTACATTCTTCTGGCAAGAGAAAAAACAGAGATTAATCGTTCGGTTGTCAAGTTTTTTGACTGGGCATTTCAAAATGGAGATGAAACCGCAAAAAAGCTTGATTATGTTCCTCTTCCCCAAAATTTGAAGGATAAAGTAAGGGCTTACTGGAAAAGTTACATAAAATAAGACTTTAATTGCCTGAAGCAGTTTTTTGCTTCAGGCTTTTTTTATTTTCTAATTCCCATTATTTTAAAAATTTGAACCATTTCCTTAAGATGAATCTGTCCAGGTGCAGAAATTTCTCTAATGCTTGCATAGGTTATTAATGAGCCAAACAGGGGATTTACTATCCGAGATGGAATGCCTTTTTCTCCCATTCCAATTACAATGACATTATCCTTTTTGTGTTTTAATGTAAAAAGAAGAAGTACTTCAAGGTCCTTCTCATCATTAACCATAGTAGCTAATTTAATTATGTCCATACCGAGTGCTTTACCCTTTTCATAAATGATTTCTAATTCTTCTGTGGAGGGAGTGTGAGAGAAACAGTGATAGGAGCCAATAAGATTAATTTTTTTATTTCTCAGGAGATTTTTGAGTTCTTTCCCTTCCTTTGACATAATTTCTATATCAAAAAAATCGCAGAAAGGGATAACTGATTCATACAGATTAAGTCTTTTTGGTATTCTTTTCTTCCCTCCTTCTTCTGGCAGTCTAACTGTGCAGAGAAGAGGTAAGTTAAATTTTTCTTTTGCAAGAGAAAAAACCTCCTCTATGTTCTTCTCTCTTTTAAACATATCCACCCTAAGTTCAACAAGGTTAGCTCCTGATAAATCCTTCTTTGTGAGAGATAGAACATCTTCATCGTTAAGTACAATTGCAATGGCAGGATTTTCTTTAAAAAACATGTAAAAAGTTTAACAGTTTAATATTGGTTGATTCAAATTATAAAAGCCCCGAGCCATAGAGGACCCAGGGCTTTGGGGAGGAGGGGTCGGGTTAGCTAATTGGAAAAGCTTTTTTTCTTCATGTATGAGGATATTTTTCTGTAAAGTTGAAAAATATCTCCCTTTACAATGTAATCGGTAGCTCCTTTTTTTATCTTTAGTGTTCTCAGGGAACTTTCATCAAGAGATGAGTAAAACAAAACAGGAATCCCTCTATTTTTAACATGGGAATTAATCAGATCATATAACTTATCTCCAGTGAGTGCTGGCATATTTATATCAAGAAGAACCAGATCAGGATTTGCAAACTTAATATTATTTGTTGTTCCTAACCATCCTGAATTTTTAACCACTGTGTAACCGACCTTTTCTAAAAGTTCTGAGGTAAGATTTAGGTCCTGCTCGTTGTCATCAATTAAAAGTATTTTGCCTCTTTGCATAAATGATTCCCCCCTAATTTTTTAGGATATATGAAGACTTAAATGTTTCTCCCACTCATCGTGTGTTAGTGATTTTGCGAGCGAGAGAGCTTCTTCTTTTTTCATTTTTGGATTAATGTGCTTTATTCCAAGATAGTTACACATTATTGAATATAAATCAGTGTTGTCTATAAGGTTTTTTAAGCCTGTTGCTAATGATTTTTTTGTATGGACAATTACAAGCTGGTCCTCGGCAGTGTGGTTTGTTGAAGTAAAACCCACATTTCCCCTTCTTTGTTTTGCAGGGCCTTTTGCTTTTTCTTCTTCATAGTCATAGATACTTCTTTTTAGAATTCTACCCATGGTAGCTTCTGGCTCATACCATATATCATCTATCACCACCTTTCTTTTTTCATTTAAATGTTTGTAAATTTCTTCTGCTTCATTTGGAGAAATGTTTTGTTCTGTATACGTTTCAAATATTTCCTTTATGGTTTTTACATCCTGTTTTCTCATTTTTTTAATCATGTATTCGAAAGAGGCTTTGTTTTTATAGCTAAGGAGAGCTTTTGTAGCATCGTTATATTCAGGACCGGTGCCATTTATCCCATATCCTGCAGTACCGTGATCTGAGGTAACGATTAATAATACATCGGGATTTTTACTTATGAACTCCATAACCACACCTATTGTTTTATCTAATTCGTAACAGTCCATCATGGCCGCAAAGGCATCATTGGCATGGCAGGCATGGTCAATTCTTCCTGCCTCAATTTGTAGAATAAACCCCTTTTCATTCATTGAGAGTTTCTTAAGGGCAATTGCAGTCATTTCTGCAAGGGTGGGTTCGATTTTACCCAATTTTTCATCATTAATTCTATCAACTAAATAGCTAATATGGGATGAGCTAAATACTCCTAAGATTGGTTTCTTAAAAGATACTTTTTTGAGTTCTTCCCTTGTCTTTACGATTTCATATCCCTTTGAGGAAAATTTTTCGTAAAGGTCTACTTTGTCTTTTCTTTTTTCACTATCAAAAAATCTATTTCCTCCACCCATAGCAACTGTTAGCTCTGCATTAAGTAAATCATTAGCAATTATTTCTTCATCGTCTCTATTTGGATTGTGACTATACCATGCAGCAGGCGTGGCATGGGTAATTCTTGTTGTTGTGACAAATCCACAGGACATCCCATTTTCTTTTGCAAGTTCAAAGATTGTTCTTAGCTTTTTTCCATTAGGTAGAACTGAGAGACTTCTGTTTACTGTTTTTGAGCCTGTAGCCCATGCAACAGAGGCAGGAGCAGAGTCAGTTACCACCGATGAAAGTGAGCTTGTGTTTTGAAGAAAAATTTTTGAGTTTTGATTCTTAATAAGCATTGAAAGATTGCTCTTTTCATTAAATTTTGCTTCCATAAATTCATTCATTGCTTTCATAACACCAATAGGCCAACCATCACCCACTATGAATATAATACCTTTTGCACGATATGAGTTTACTTTAGCGAAAACTTCTCCTTGCGAAGAAAGTAGGGCAAAAAGGCCTATTAGAGATGTTTTTAGAAAATCTCTCCTTTTCATTTTAATCCTCCCTTTTTGTACTCTTGTAATTGATTAATATACTCAGCATCTTATTAACCAGTTATTGCAGATTTTAACTTGTTGTAAATAAATCTCAGGGAAGAGTTACCTTCGTATGGTGTAATGACTGTGTTTTTACCAATGGTGTATAGATTGTCTCGCCAGTTTATCTTACAATTGAAAAAGGGTATAAACCAAATTAATCCTACAAATAGGTCCTTTACTGGAATTAAAATACTCGAGAGTCCTAGAGGAGTCTTAAGAAGACGACCTATGTAAATATCCATAGCAATCTTTAAGCCTGTTAATATGCTGAGAAACGATAAAGAAAGTGAGGAAAATCCATCAATAGCAGGTATAGCAAGAGATAGGAATAAGGGATTACTTAAAGGCTCTGTGAAGTACTTTGGTCCTGCAATTTTCCATCTTATTTTTGCCCATCTTGTATGTCTATTAAAAAATCTACCCATTGTCCAGTATTCATTTACATTTTTAACCATATAATTGCAAAGAACTACTCTTTTTCCGCTTTCATGCATTAGTTTACCAATGATGTAATCCTCTGCAAGCACATTCTTTACCGCACTCCATCCTCCTATTTCTTCAAAATCCCTTTTTCTCATTAGCATTGATTTTCCTATGCTACAGGGCATTCGTAAAAATTTATCAAGAAAAGATACGCCTAAAATTATGAATGAGTTCAGTTGAAGATTCTCTAAGGTGGCACCCACACTCTTTTCTCCAACACCAGTTATTAGGTTTGTGACAAGTCCCACATCAGGAGTCATAGCTGAGACAGTTTTTCTTAAATAATCCTTGTCAACCATAACATTTGAGTCACTGATTAGAAAATACTCATATCTTGAGGCATAATAGGAAGATATCATATTCTTTACTTTGGGATTTAATGCTATGCTTGAGTTGTCAATAACTATTTTTACCATATGCGGATATTTGTTTCTTATCTTTTCTGCTACTCTGTAGGCTGGATCATTGTAGTCCTGTAAGGAGAGGATTACCTCATACTCTGGATAATCCTGATTACAGAAACTTTCAAGATTGTCGAAGAGATTGTCATCCAGAGCCTTTAATGGCTTAATAATTGATACAGGAGGAAGAAAGTCTGAACTGTAGGTTTCATTTAATTTTCTTCTTAAGGCAATGATCTGCGCTACATAAACAGAGAGACCAACTACTACCAAAAAAACTGCTATCCATAAAAACATTTTTTTACCCCCTAAATAGTGTTATTGCTACGCCTTTGTTGTGTTTTATGCATTTTTTTACTGAAAATATATCCTTTTCGCAATTAAGTAGCGTTTTCCATGAATACAAATGCCTCGGTTTGTGAAAGTCACTGTTTGCAATATAGGGATATCTTTTAAGGCTTACTACATTAAAAACATCATCTCTGTTTGCTATTTCCCATGCGTCAATGTATTTTGAGTATTTTTCTCGGTTTCTCCATAGATAAAGGGTATTGCGAATTTCACCTTTCATGTGATGGGGATGACAGGCAATGATAAGTGCATCTTGCTTTCTTGCCTCAAGGAAAATAGATTCATAGGATTCACTAGGAGATATATATTTTTTAATATCAAGGATAAGAATATGGGCAGATTTTTCTGAGGAAAGATAGTTTTTACTTATTTCCACTCCTGGAATTACTAACATTCCGTATTTGTTTAATGCTCTCTCACTTTCGTATTTGATGTTTTCCATGTATTCATCGAAGTTTTTCTCAGTAATGGTAAATCTGAATTTGTATGCCACTTTGCCAATTACGCTATCACCATTTACCACATGATCTGTTATGGCAATGACATCAAAACCAGACTGGCCGAATATGTCGATGACTTTTTTGAGCTCTACAGAGCCGTCGGAGTATTTGGTATGAATGTGGAAGTCACATAAAAGCATATTTTTAATTAATAATAGCTCTCGAAAGTTACAGAGAAGTTAAAAAATTCTTAAATTTCCGTTAAATTTTTCCGTTAAATTTAACTTTTTTGTAATATTTCCTTAATTTTCTCTTAACATAAGTGTGCAATAATCTGTGTATGAATGAACAAAAAGGAGGATATGAGTTGCTACAAACAGAAAAACAATTGACAGTTAACTCAGATTTGCACTACTCAGAGCTAACAATCCATTTCCAACCCATATTTAACGCAAAAACGGGAAAAATCTATGGTTATGAGGCATTGACAAGACATAAATCTAAAAGTATAAATGTAAAGGAGCTTTTTCTTCGAGCAAAAAAGAATGGCTCCATTTTTCTTCTTGATATGATATGCAGACGAAATGCCATAAGAGAAGCTTCAAGGCAGAATTTAGAGGGATTTCTTTTTATTAACATCTGTCCAGAATCTCTTTGTTACCCTCAACATGAAATAGGCATCACCGATAGATTTGTAGAGGAGTTTAATTTTCCTAAGGAAAGAATTGTCTTTGAAATTACCGAGCAATCAGCAATAGATAATTATGAAATATTTATAAATTCAATCTCATACTACAAACAAAGGGGCTACAAAATTGCCATAGATGATTTTGGTGCTGGCTACGGAGGACCTAAGCTTTTAAGTATTCTTAATCCTCATATTGTTAAGTTAGACAGACACTTTATCCATACTCTTGAGGGTAACCATTTTTCAAAATCCTTCATTGAGTTCACAACCTCTGCCTGTCACAGTTTGGACATAATGGTGGTTGCTGAAGGAATAGAAACCATAACTCAGCTAAGTAAAGCGATATCCTTAGGTATTGATCTTCTGCAGGGCTTTTATCTGGGTAAACCAGAAGAGAAGATTAAAAAATCCAATTTAGCCTATGCTTACGAATGATTTAAAGGATATAAAATGTAATTTAGAACCTTCTATTTTAGACATATCAATTGGAGATATTGCTGTTCAGGTTCAGCCTCTTAGTAAGTCTTCTACGATCATGGAAGCTTTTCTTCGATTTATGAAAGATGAGAAGCTCGGATTGCTCCCTGTTGTTGACGATTCGATAGTGATTGGTCAGGTTCAGCGAAATCGATTCTTAGAGAATACAGTGCTTGGCAGATTTGGCTATGGAATTCATCTTAATTCGAAAAAGAGTATCTATGAAGTAATGGAGCAACCTACCTTTATTATTGACTATAAAATGACTCTTGAAGATGCTTCCTTAATTATACAAAAAAGGGAATTGAGAAATATTTATGATGATATCATCATAAGCAAAGACAACGGCTACTATGGGATTGTTCCAATTAATGTATTACTTGAGGCTATAACTCAGAGGGCACTAATAATTGCAAAAGATGCTAATCCCTTGACAGGACTACCAGGAAACTGGGCTTTGCAGAGAGAGATCGAAAGAAGGATTAGATGTAAATGTATCTTCGATGTTTGCTACATAGATATAAATCATTTTAAGCCATATAATGATTACTATGGATTTGAAAAAGGAGACAGGGTTATTTCCTCCTTAGGTATGATTTTAAGAAAATTAGCAGTAGATAGAGGTGAGATTTTCGTTGGTCACATTGGTGGAGATGATTTTATAATTATCGCAAATTCGGAAAATTCCTGGAATGTTTGTGAGATGGTAATTAGAAACTTTGAGGAGTTCCTGCCATCTTTTCACGGAGAGGACTTTACAAGAGGTTATTATCTTTCTAAGAACAGAAACGGTAATGAGGAATTGTTTAAGTTACTATCCCTTTCCTGCGCGATTGTAAGCAACGAAAAAAGAGATATAAAATCTTTTGCTCATCTTGCATCAATTGCCTCAGAGGTAAAGGCAGAGGCAAAGAGACAATCAAGAATAAAAGGAACTTCAGTTATTGTAAGGGATAGAAGAAGTGAATAGGAAAGATATTTTCTATCTCTCACTTCTTGCTCATGAATTAAAATCACCGCTTAACACTATCTTAAACACTACCAAATTAATTGAGCTCACTCTTGATGAAAACAATCTGGAAAAAATAAAAAATTATCTCTGTTTTATCATTTCTGAGATCCTGTATCTTAAAAACTATATTTCAAATACCATAGAACTAGGAAAAATCGAATTGGGTAAAAGGGATATTATTGTTGAAGAGGTAGACCTTTTGGTAATTCTTAAAGAAATTGTGGAAATTACGAGGATATTAATAGGAAATAAGCCCATAGAGGTAAAAACCGACTTTCCATATAAAAAATTTTTAATATATAGCGATCCTGTAATTTTGAGGCAGATACTGCTAAACATTGCCTCTAATGCTGCAAAATATACGCAAAAAGGGCATATTCTTTACAGCCTTATGATTTTTCCAGATAGTATTACAATAAAAATTGAAGACACTGGAAGAGGAATGGATAGAAAAGTCCTTGAGCAAATATTTACTCCCTATTTTTCTATGCCTTCAAACCCAGACATAGCTCGAGAAAGTTCGGGAATAGGTTTGTATGTAACAAAGAAACTACTTAAGCTGATAAATGGAAGTATTTCAATAGAAAGTGTATATGGAAAGGGAACAAGTGTCTATATATCAATCCCATCAAATTTCAAAAAACAATAGTTTTCTCTGGGGTGTTGCAACTTCTGCCTTTCAGCTTGAGGGTTCACCCTATGCAGACTGGTCCACTTGGGATGGTATTCTAAATGCTAATCCCAAAATTACCAATCATTACGAGCTATACAAAGAAGACATAAAGCTTATTAAAAATCTTGGTGTAAATGCCTATAGGTTTTCCATCGAATGGAGTCGCATTCAGCCTAATGAGGATAGCTGGAATAGGGATGTAGTGAAGCACTACCAGAAGATAATCCTGCTTCTTCTTGAGAATAACATTACTCCCATGATTACGATTCACCATTTTACTCATCCTGTTTGGTTTATAACTAAATATCCCTGGCATAAGAAAAAATCAATTGAAAAATTCACACAATATGTTGAAAGGCTTATTGATAGTATTGATGGAGTCTCCTATTGGATAACATTTAATGAACCCTATCTTCTTATCTTAGGCGGCTATATTGAGGGATGTATTCCGCCTGGATACAAGGATTTAAATTTAGCGCTTAGAGCTTTGAAAAATATTTTTACCTGTCATGGCATTGTATATGATATGTTGCACAAAAAAAATAAAAATTCCATGGTAAGTATTGCCCATAACATGGCTGTTTTTGCACCATGGGTTAGATTTAATCCCTTGGATAGAGTGCTTACAAAGATTGCAAAAAGATTTTACAACCACTCAGTAATAGATGGCTTTATGGATGGTAAAATACGATTGCCCCTTCCATTTAGAAAAGAGATTGAAATAGAGGTTCCAATTAAGGAAAAATTAGATTTCTTTGGTATAAATTACTATACTCGAGTTCATATGAGATTTAATCCTTTTAAAAAGCTTTTTGTAGAGTTTCGGCACAGGGATATTGATGGACACGGTCTAACAGATATGGGCTGGGAAATATATCCACGAGGACTTAAAAAAGTGCTTCAATATGCCTCCAGACTCAATGTGCCCTTAATTATCACTGAAAACGGTATAGCCACCAATGACGACAGTAAAAAGATAAAATACATTAAAGCACATGTAGATATTATTGAAAGTGCCATATCTGAAGGTATAGATGTGAGAGGATATTTCTATTGGTCCCTTATTGATAATTACGAATGGTTAAGAGGACTTGATGCAAGATTTGGTCTTTACAAGGTGGATTTCCGAACCTACCGAAGAATTCCCACAAAGGCTGCATCATTTTACTCGTATATTATAAAATCAAGAACCTTTAATTCAATGCAACTTAGCTACAATAAACAGGATTTAACTGTTAATTCATAGTATCACCAATTATGCCCATATAGGGTATAATATGAGGTGGTGAAAAAACAACGGGGCAAAATTACAGATGTGGTATTTATGTCCTTCACTGCCTTAACGGCATTTAGCATTATTGCTATTTCCTTAGGAATTTTTTTCGTCCTTTTTAAGGAATCCCTTCCAGCAATGAATAAATTTGGCGTAGAAGGTTTTATTTTTTCTACTGAATGGGATCCAGTGCAGGAAATTTTTGGAGCTGCACCAGCTTTAATTGGTACATTGATTACTTCATTTTTTGCCCTTTTAATTGCTGTGCCAATTGCAATAGGAATAGCTATATTTATTACAGAAATCGCTCCTTCCTTTTTAAAGAATACTATAGGCACTGCAATAGAGTTGCTGGCAGCCATACCAAGCATCATTTATGGTATGTGGGGTCTCTTTACTCTTGCTCCGATTATGAGTAATGACATAGAGCCTTTCTTGCAGGGAACTATAGGTAAATTACCATTAGTAGGAAAGCTGTTTGAAGGAACGCCTCTTGGAGTTGATCTTTTTACTGCAAGCATTATTCTAAGTATAATGATAATTCCTTTTACAGCTTCTATAGCAAGAGATTCCTTTAATCTTACGCCATCGGTTCTTAAGGAATCTGCCTATGCCATTGGTGCAACTAAATGGGAAGTAGTAAAAGATATAGTCTTGCCCTATTCAAAACTGGGAGTTTTAGGAGGTGTTGGACTTTCTCTTGGTAGAGCATTGGGAGAGACAATGGCTGTTGCTTTTGTGCTTGGAAATTTAAATCAAATTCCAACCTCACTTTTTGATGCAGCTGCAACAGTTACAGTAAAATTGGCAAATGAATTTACTGAGGCAGATAAGGACATATATCTAAGTTCCCTTTATTACCTTGCATTTCTACTTTTTATTATGAGTTTTACCATATTAGCAGTAGCAAAGTTATTTTTACTAAAGGCTGAGAAAAAATGATACTGAAAAAGAGAAAAATAATAAGCAGCATTGCTCTTTTTATATGTTTTCTCACAGCGCTATGGGGCATTTTCTGGCTTTCATTTATTATAATTGATGTTTTAAGGCATGGAATTACAGCTATAAATCCTTCTCTTTTTCTAAAGGATCCTGCGCCACCTGGAGAAGAAGGAGGAGGCTTAAGAAATGCTTTTGTAGGACATATAATGATTACATTTTTTGCCACACTAATTGGAGTACCAGTGGGTGTTCTTGGCGGAACATTTCTTGCCGAATATGGAAGAAAATACAATATCTCAAAGGTAATAAGCACATTAGCAGATATTATGGTGAGTGTGCCTGCAATAATAGTTGGAGCTTTTATATACGCTGTGGTTGTTAAACCTCTTGGTCATTTTAGTGGCTGGGCGGGAGCATTAGCTTTAGGTATTATTATGATTCCTACGGTTCTTAGAACCACAGAAAATATGCTTTCTCTCATTCCTTGGACACTCAGGGAAGCTGCTTTTGCATTAGGTGCACCCTATTATAAGGTGATAATTCAAGTTGTTTACAGAGGTGCAGCTACAGGAATTCTAACTGGAGTTGTTCTCGCAATCGCAAGAGTAACAGGAGAGGCTGCTCCTTTATTGTTTACTGCCTTTAATAACAACTATTTTTCACTTGATATGTCTCAACCAATTGCATCTTTAACAGTAACTATTTTCCAATACGCTATGGGTCCATATGAAGAATGGCACGCTCAGGCTTGGGGTGCCTCTTTCATGATAACGCTATTTATCCTTTTTGCGACAATTGCAGGAAGACTTCTAATAAAAAGGAGGTATAAAGATTGACGCCAGAAATAGAAGTAAAGAACTTGAATTTTTACTATTCAGGCGGACTGCTTGTTCTAAAGAACATTAATATGACAGTTTATAAAAATCAGGTCACTGCTTTAATTGGACCAAGTGGATGCGGAAAGACTACTCTTCTTAGATGTTTTAATCGAATGCATGATCTTTATGCAGGTAATAGATATGAGGGAGAGATAATATTTCAAGGGGAAAATATCCTATCAAAAGAAACGGATCTGATTGATTTACGAAGTAAGATAGGCATGGTTTTTCAGAAACCAACCCCATTTCCAATGTCCATTTTCGAAAACATTGCCTACGGATTAAAGTTAAGAGGAATAAAAAACAGGTCAGAACTAAAATCGCGCGTTGAAAAGGCTCTTAAAGATGCAGCCCTGTGGGATGAAGTAAAGGATAAGCTTTACACAAATGCCTTTGGTCTAAGTGGTGGACAGCAACAAAGGCTTTGTATTGCCAGAGCTCTTGCTGTTGAGCCTGAGATTATTCTCTTTGATGAACCTACAAGTGCCCTTGATCCTATATCAACAGGAAAAATAGAGGAACTAATAATTTCCCTTAAAGGTAAGGTAACGATAATAATTGTGACACATAATATGCAGCAGGCAGCAAGGATTTCAGACTGGACAGGTTTTATGATGCTCGGCGAACTTATTGAGTATGATAGAACCGAAAAGATATTTACCGTTCCATCTAATAAGCTTACAGAAGATTATATAACCGGAAGATTTGGTTAATCGGGATAACGAAAAGGATTTCCTCTTAATATTTTTTCAACCTTTAGAGGATTCCCTTTTAGAAGAAAACTTGCTAATCCTCTTTCTTCAGTTTCATTTCCAAGATATTTCCACTTACCATTCCACGAAACATAAATTCTAATGCTATCACCTTCCACTTCAGCAAATACCGGAGAAAACTCAAGCTCTGCCTTATCAAAAGGTTTAATAGAGGCAATTATCTCTCTGTATGCTGTTTCAGAGCAATTCTTTTTTATGCCTCCATTGTCTTTATTTTGATAGGCCTGTCTTATCTCATCGATAACTTTAAATGCTGCAGTTGTGTATAGATATTCTGAAGAAGGCTGTTTTGCTTGCTTTTTTCCACCGCAGGCAACAAGGGCTACAATTATTATTAATAAAAGGGCTAATTTTTTCATCTTAACCTCCATAAAAATTTATATTCTGTATTTTACAATCTCTTCATTAGAGATTGCATTATAATTTTTTCTCTCTTCTCTGTCTTTATTTTTTATTACAACCGTATTATTGTCTTTCTTTGAATAATAAACACAAAGGGAAGCTCCTATGTCAATTTCATCTTTTGAACATTCACCTCTCATTAAAATAACCGGACCTTTTAAATCTAAGGGATAAATAAAGGGACCTTCAAAATTGTTAAATAGAACTTCGTTTTCTTGTTCATCTCTTCCAACAATGGCTTTACACGTTTCTGAAATTCTAAAGTGTTTTCCTATTTTAAGCAATTCGACATTTTCAACAGATAGTTGTTCATGAACAATTAGGTCTTTAAGCTTTTTACAAAATAAAGGGTCTGTTAGAAGGCAACCACCTGATGGCTGAGGAATCTTTTTTATTCCATATTTTTGAGCTAGCATTAGTTGAGGTTTTCTTGTTCTTCCCCAAAAGTCAAAGAACAGTTCTCTGCTTAATATTCCCTGTTCTTCAGGTTTAGTTACAGGCAGAATTTTTGCAGAAAGAGGCCTTACAACAAAGCCTGTGAGGGAGGCTTTTTTATCAATGTGAAGCAGCAAAGGTTTTTTTTGTGACATAGGTCTTTGCGAGACCACTTCTCCTGTTACAACAAATGAAGCTTTTAATTCATCCAAAAGTCTTTTTGACTCTTGAAGCATAAGTATCTTGCAATCGATACAAGGATTGAGATTTTTTCCAAAGCCATGGTTTGGTTTTTTTAAAAGCGAGATAAATTTCTCTCTTAAGTCGTATTCCATTATTTTAAACCCGAAAGTCTTTGCGTAATTGAAGTCCTCCTCTTTTAATGGATAAACGAATCCCGTTAAAAATTTAATCCCGATTACATCAATATTTTGTTCTTTAATTAATATGATTGAAAGAAGGCTGTCCAGTCCTCCAGAGTAAAGGGCAAGAGCTCTATGCATAAGGATGGGTTTTCCATACTTCCAGTATTTCACTTTGGGATGCTGTAGCTGTTCCAACTTTCGCTACTACAATTCCAGCAGCTACATTAGCTATTTTTGCAGCCTCCACCAGGTCTGCTCCTGCAACATGAGCAAGAGTGATGGTAGCAATTACTGTGTCTCCTGCACCTGTGACATCGAATACCTTTTTTGCAACTGTTGGTAGATGTGTTATATTTACATGGGTATTTTTTTGTTCGAAAAGACTCATGCCCTCTTCTCCTCTTGTTATAAGAACCGATTGGCAGGATAATTTTTTTAAAAGATTTTGTCCGGCTTTTATAAGGGTTTTTTCGTCTTTTATCTCAATCTCAGCTCCATGAGAGGCCTCTACAAGGTTTGGAGTAATAAGAGAAACTTCTTTATAGAGCCTAAAATGACCTACCTTTGGATCAACAGAAACAAAAAATCCTCGTTCCTTTTTTTCTTTTACAAGGATTCTAAAAAGCTCCTCTGATACCACTCCTTTTTTATAATCAGATACAATCACACTATCAAATTCTTTTAAAGATCCTTTTATCATGGAAAGAAAAAGTTCCTTTCCTTTTCCTTCAAGTCTTCTTCGGTCTTCTATATCAAATCTGACAATCTGCTGATTGCCTCCGATTATTCTTGTTTTAACTGTTGTTTTTCTTGAATCTTCAAAGAGAAAATCAATTTGAATTCCTTTTTCCTCAAGAAGGTCCTTTATAATTCTACCAGCTGCTCCTTTTCCAATTATTCCGCTTATGTAGGCCTGTCCACCTAAGGATATTATGTTATTGGCTACATTTGCAGCTCCACCAAGTCTGTAGGATTCTTCATAAACTTCAACTACTGGAACAGGTGCTTCGGGTGAAATACGGGAGACCTTTCCAAAAATATATCTATCTAAAATAATGTCACCAATAACAAGTATTTTTTTTCCGCTAAATCTCTCAAAAAGGCTCTGCAATTTTTCCATTTTCACTTAATTTCCTCCAGCATACTCAAGATATCTTCTATTCCTGCCTCTCCCTCTGTGGATTCTTTCATGTTTTTCCATCTATATTTCCCTTTTTTAAGTTCTTCCTCTCCTACAATAAGGACCCATTTTACTCCTAATCTATCTGCTTTTTTTAGCTGGTTTTTAAGCGATACATATTCGTAAGGTGCCTCTGTCTTAATGCCTTTCTGCCTAAGGAGGCGTACCAATCTTTTTGCCTCCTTTTCTTCATTTCTTCCCGCAAATGCAATGTAGACTAAGGATTTTTCAGGTTCTAAAATTAGAGTCTGTTTGCATATCTCCACAAGTCTTTCCATACCAATCGCAAATCCAGCTGCTGGAGTTGGATGTCCGCCAAGGAGCTGAACAAGTTCATCATATCTTCCGCCAGCAGCAACAGCGTTTTGACTTCCTAACATATTGGTTGTCACTTCAAAAACTGTTCCTGTGTAATAGTCAAGTCCTCTTACTATTTTTGGGTTTATTACATAGTCTATCTCTAAAATTTTCAATTCTTTTTTGAGATTTTCAAGATGATTAATACAATCCTCACAAAGATAATCAATTATTAAAGGATTATCCTTTAAGGCTTCTCTGCATTCAGAAACTTTACAATCCAGCACTCTTAAGGGATTTTTTACTAATCGTCTTTTACAGTCACTGCAAAGGTTAGGAGCTTTATTTTTTAAATAACTATTTAGATTTTCTTTATAAAGAGGCCTACATTTTTTACAACCAAGAGAATTGATTTCAAAGGAGAGACCTTCTATTTTCAGAATTGAGAAAAAATCCTTTAAAAGACACAAAAGCTCTGCTTCCACAGAGGGAGTGGAAATACCAAAGACTTCAACGCCTATTTGATGAAACTGTCTGTATCTACCCTTCTGAGGCCTTTCGTATCTAAACATCGGGCCAAGATAATAAAATTTTTGAGGGAATGGGTGATTGAAAAGGGCATTTTGAATATAAGCCCTTACAACAGATGCAGTGCCCTCAGGTCTTAAAGCTATTTTTCTTCCTTTTTTGTCCTCAAAGAGGTACATCTCCTTTTCAACAATGTCGGATTCTTCTCCGATACTTCGTAAGAAAAGTTCGGACAGCTCTAATATGGGCGTTCTTATTTCCTTGAAGTTATAAATTTCAAGAAGTTTTTTAGCAGTCTCCTCAATAAATTGCCAAGTACGGATTTCCTCTGGAAGAATATCCCGCATTCCTCTTAGAGATTTAAAATTCACCTTCTTCCCCTTCTCTTTCTTTATCAAACTCAAGCATTCTTAAATGACTCTCAATAAGTCTTTTAATCTCTTCTTTGAAATGCCTTCTTATGCCCTTTAGGTCAACAATATCTTCGTGGATTTTAACTACCCTTTCTTGGGCTACTTTTATTATATTTTCTGCTTTTATCTCGGCTTCTTTTATGATAAGTTCTGCTTCCTTTTTTGCGTTTGATTGATAATCTTCAACAAGTTTTTGGGCTGTCATAAGGGTATCTCTTATGGATTGCTCAATTTTTCTATATTCTTCCATTTGATTTTCAAGAAGTGCTACCTTCTCTTTTAGGGATGCATTCTCTCTTAGAATTTCCTCCAGTTCTTCCCTAATCACTTCCAAAAAAGAGTAAACCTCTTCCATATCAAATCCTCTAAACCGCACCTTAAACTGCTTTTGCTGAATATCAAGTGGCGTGATTCTCATATAGATCCTCCTTTTATTCTGTACCCAAGCTCAATAAGGCTTAGAATTAAAAATTTTTGTATAAAGTAAATTATGAGAAGCAACACAATTGGAGAAATATCTACTGGAAGTCTGAGCGGAAGAAGTTTCCTTATAGGCATCAAAACTGGTTCAGTCACTCTATAGAGGAATCTTACTATAGGATTATAGGGGTCTGGTCGAACCCAACTTATAAGAGCCGCTGCGATTACTACAAAAGAATAAACTGTGAGAGCTATATCCATTATTTGAGCTAATGCTATTATTAAATTTCCAATTATAAACATTTATTCACTCCTTGAGGAAAGCTCAGTTGCTCGATTAGATGCTTCTTCTATAGTTTTTTGGAGAATTGCTTTTAGTTGTCTATCTCCGAGAACTTTAAGCCCTGCTTCAGTTGTTCCTCCTGGAGAGGTCACTTTTTGTCTTATTTTATCAGGTGGAATTCCACTATCAAGAAGTTTGGCTGTACCAATAAAAGTTTGAATAAGAAGCTCGGAAGCAATATCCTCTGAAAGCCCCATCTCTGACGCTACATTAATAAGCTGCTCCAATATATAACATAAAAATCCCGGTCCACTACCTGAAAGAGCAGTGACAAGGTTCATATACTGCTCGGGCAGGGTAATTACTTTTCCAACACTCATGAATATATCCCTCACAGGAGCAACAATTTTCATCTCAAGACATTCACATATGGCAAGAACAGTAACAGATTCACCTACAGTTGCAGCAAGATTAGGCATTGCTCTTATTACCTTGCTTGTTTGTAAATATTTTCTAATTAGATTAATGGGAATTCCAGCTGCAATAGAAACAACTGTGTGTTTATCAGAAACATAATCCTTAATTTCTTCAAGAACCTCTTCAATATTTTGAGGTTTTACTGCTAAGATTAAGATTTCTGCAAGTTTTACTGCCTCAATGTTATTAGACAAAGTTTTTATGCCGTAACAGTTCTCAAGATATCTTCTTCTCTCTTGAATTGGCTCTGATACAATAATATTTCTTTTACCTTCCTTTATAAGCCCTCTAATAAGGGCTTCCGCCATATTGCCACCACCTATGAATACAATCATTTACAGTACCCCCTTTTTATATTCTAGGCCCAAAAAGGGCTGTTCCAATTCTAACAAAAGTTGCCCCTTCTTCAATGGCTACTTCAAAATCATTAGACATTCCCATTGATAACTCTCTCAGATAGCCATATTTGGATGCTAAAGAGTTTCTAATCTCTCTAAGCTTTCTAAAATAAGGTCTTACATCTTCAGGATTTTCATAAAAAGGCGGAATTGTCATTAATCCTTCAATCTTTATATTTTTTAAAATTTGGCATTTCTCTAAAAGTCCTTCAACTTCTTCTTCATTTACGCCATATTTTGTCTCTTCTTCAGATAATTTAACCTGTATGAGAACCCTCTGAATTTTACCAATTTTTTCAGCTTCTCTATTTATAACTATAGCAAGTTTTTCCGAATCTAGTGAATGGATAAGAGTAAAGAGCCTTACAGCTTCTTTAGTTTTATTGGTTTGAAGATGTCCAACAAGGTGCCACTCAAGATTAAATCCCGTTACTTTTTCAATTTTTTGCTTTGCTTCCTGAACTCTATTTTCGCCAAAAATTCTAAGTCCCAGGTCTGCTGCTTCAATAATCTTATCAAGTGGTTGAGATTTGGTCACAGCAACTAACTTAATTTCCTCTGGATTTCTTCCTGCTCTCAAAGCTGCATAGGTTATTTTTTTAAAAATAGATGATATTCTTTCTGAAAGCATAATATAATACATTATACATGATTATGAACATGTTTGATAGGTTATCTCTTAAGTGGAAACTTATAATACTTCTGCTTTTTCTTAATTTTACCCTTATGTCATCGCTTTATATTTTCTATGGTCAGACAGAAAAGAGGCTTTTAAAGGAAATTGAAAAACAAACAGTTGATCTTACTAGAGCCATACAAATAGGTGTGGAGGAAGTTACAAGGGGTGGTTCCAATAAGCTTTCAGAATATTTAAGTAGGATTAATACAAAAGGAATTAAAGAAGTATCAATTATAAGTAATGCTGAGCAAATAATTGCAAGCACAAATCCTCAAAACATTGGCAAACCGATAACTCATCGTAAAAAAGAGCTAATAATAAAGGCAGAACTTGGAGAACCTGTCTTTGAGGAGGAAAATGTTTACAATGTAATAGTGCCTGTCATAGCTGGTAATGTTCAATACGGTTATATTCATTTAAGGATAAATAAGGATGATTTTTCTCAAATACTTAAAGAAAATGCCTTAAAAAGAATGTTAACCACTCTTTTTATTTTCTCTATTGGTATTATTTTTACCTACCTTATCTCGAGGAGATATACTAAACCAATTGATACATTAACAGAGGCTGCTATGAAGGTCGCACAGGGAGATTTCTCTTATAGATTGGACATTAAAGGAAAAGATGAGATAGGAAAGATTGCTGAAAGTTTTAATTTTATGATCCAGAAGCTTGAGGAAAATCAGCTTTTACAAAAAAGACTTAGAGAAGCAGAACATCTCTCTGCAATCGGACAATTAAGTAGAACAATTGCTCATGAAATAAGAAACCCTCTTAATTATATTAATTTAAGTATTGACCATCTAATTGAAAAATTGAAAAAAGACAATATGAATTCTCATGACTATGTGAGACTTCTTGAAAACATGAAGGGCGAAATTTATAGGGTAAATAATCTTGTAACAGATTATTTAGAATATACAAGGCCCCTTAAATTGAATAGAAAACCGTCAAGTATTCTTGAGATAATAGATGATGTGGTTTCGGTTATAGAACCAACGGCTGAACAAAATGGTGTTACTATTTATCGAGATTATAACATTGACTTTACTTTAAGTGTGGATATAGATCTAATGAAAAGCTGTTTTTTAAATATTATTACCAATTCCCTTCAAGCTATGAAAGATACAGATGTTAAAAGTCTTTTTATTAAAACTGAACTCGTATCAGATGAGCTACTGATAAGTATTTCTGATACAGGAATTGGAGTGTCTGAGGAGTTTTTGGATAAGATTTTTGAACCCTTTTTCTCTACCAAAAAAGGCGGGCTTGGACTGGGACTTCCTCTTGCAAAAAAAGTTGTGGAAGAGCATGGTGGCAGGATAGAATTTATAAGTATCCTGGGAAAGGGTAGTGAGATAAAAATTTATCTGCCTGTTTAAAAAAGGATGACATCTGTACTAATTATAGATGATGAACCTCTTCAGAGAGAAATTTTAGCAACCATAATCAACGAAGAGGGTTATAATGTTTATTCTGCTGGTTCAGTGGAGGAAGGAAGAAATATTTTAGAGCTTTACCATCCAGAGATTATTCTTACTGATTTAAAGCTTGGAAATGAAAATGGTATGGAAATATTGAATGAACTTCCCTATGAGCCCTATTCTCCAGCAGTGATTGTTATAACAGCTTTTGGAACAATTTCTTCGGCAGTGGATGCAATAAAGAAAGGTGCTTTTGATTATCTTACAAAACCAGTTGATAAGGAGGTTTTAATTCTTACTATAAAAAAAGCAGAAGAGAGAATAAACCTAATAAAGGAAAATCTAAGACTCCGTGAAGAATTATATGGGCAATTTAAAATTGAGGGAATAATTGGAAAATCAAAGAAAATGCTTCAAATTATTGATATTGTTAAAAAAGTAACTCCCACATCTGCTACAGTTCTTATTTATGGGGAAAGTGGAACAGGAAAAGAACTTATTGCAAAGGCTATTCACTATAATTCACCGCGAAAAGACAAGCCTTTTATTGCAATTAACTGCGCTGCTATACCGGAGTCTCTTATAGAATCTGAGCTTTTTGGCTATGAACCAGGAGCATTTACAGGTGCTAACATAAGGAAAATAGGACTGATTGAATCTGCCCATGGAGGAACACTTTTTCTTGATGAGATTGCTGAATTACCCCTTGTGCTTCAATCAAAACTTCTTCGGGTACTTCAGGAAAAAGAGGTAAGAAGAATAGGAGGTAAGGATACTATAAAAGTAGATGTAAGAATTATTGCAGCAACTAACAAAAACTTAGTCGAAGAAGTTGAAAAGAATAAGTTCAGAGAAGACCTTTATTATCGATTAAAGGTGGTTACTGTTGAAATTCCTCCTCTTAGGGAGAGGAAAGAAGACATTCCGGAGCTTGTAAATTTCTTTATCGAAAAATATTCTCGAGAATTTGGAAAAAGAATTTCCCGAATTGAGGAAAAAGCTTTGCAGGCTCTACTTAATTACTCTTGGCCAGGTAATATAAGACAACTTGAAACAGTTATAGAAAGGGCAATAATTATTTGTGATGGCGAAAAGATAACTTTAAAGGATATTCAGGATGAATTTAGGTTTGCAGTTGCTCGGAATGTGTTTGATATTGACATTCCTGAGGAGGGTATCAACTATGAGGAGCTTGAAAAGGAATTACTTAAAAAAGCAATGATAAAATCCAATTATGTTGTAGCTAAAGCAGCAAGACTTTTAGGAATGAGCTATAAAACTTTCTGGTATAGACTTGAAAAGTTTGGGCTCTTTGAAAATCTCCCGAAAAGGGAAAATTTCCCCAAATGAGGAATTTCATGCTTCAGAAAATAGCCATTTTACTAATCTTTTTTTGGCATAAAATTTGCTTATTATTATATATGCCAAAAACTGATTATCCCTTTAAAAACTAAAAAAAGGAAAGGAGGTGAAATAGGAAGATGAAGAAAATTTTAGCAATTCTTATGGCAATGGTATTTGCTCTTACCACAGCAGTTGCATTTGCAGAGCAGCCTGCAACAAAACCAGCTGAGCCTGCAAAGAAGGCTGAACCCGCAAAACCAGCTGAGCCTGCAAAGCCAGCTAAGGAAAAGGTTAAGCAAATTACTGGTGAGGTTACCGCTGTTGACACAGTTGGTAAAGCCATCACAGTAAAGAGCAAAAAGCAGGAGCTTACAATCGGTGTAACCGATGAGCAGATTAAGGATGTTAAGGCTGGTGACAAGGTTGTAGTAAAATACACCGAGAAGGAAGGTAAGCTTACAGCAAAGAGCGTAAAGAAAGTTGCAGCCAAAGCTGAGAAAAAAGGTGAGGTAAAGAAAGAAGCAAAGCCAGCAGAAAAACCAGCAGAAAAACCAGCAGAGAAGAAGCAGTAATTCTCTTCTTAAGTTAAAAGGTGGGAGATTTTTCTCCCACCTTTTTTATACTTCCACTCCTCTCTTTCTTAGTTCCTCTAATTTCTTTTCTCTGCAGGTTTTGCATCTAAACTCAGGCTCAGGATCATGGAGTTTGTCGTAGTTTTTAGTTTTTACAACCCTATAGCCTTCACATATAACTCCACAATCGGCGCATTTAACATTTTCCTTTATCTGCCAGAGAGGGAAAAATGCTGGTATTTTGAAATGAGATTTAAAAATAGCTTTGTCGATAAACCAGAATACATTTGCAAGAAGAAACTGATTAAGTAAAAAAGCCGGTATGGTGTGAATTTTCAGATAATCACTCAAGAAAAATTGAAGTAATGCGCCTGCAATTCCAGAAAGAACAATCCATCTGCCAAAGACATATACAAACCATGTTTTCATTAATAAACCTCCTCTCAAGATTAGAAAAATAAAAAAATTATAATAATCTTTTTTTGAATTGTTTAAAAGTCTTTAAATTTAAGTTTAACATTTTTGAGTGACATAGAAAAAAGGTAAAATGAGCATTATTAGAATATCTCAATAAATCAATCTGTAGAGCAAAGCATTATTTCATAATGACTTAAATTCCAAAAAAAGAGATTGCTTCGCTCTACTCCATCAGAAACTCAGTGATTGTTAAAATTAAAAATTTAAGCTTTTAAGTTTTTAATTAACTCATCAATAACTATAGCAGGCATAGTCATTAACTGCACAGTTCCTCTTGAACCAAGTTCTACTGACATTTTCATCACAGTTATATTGTCTGGAGCTTCAACGATATTTACGAAGTCATAAGGTCCAAGAACAGCAAACTGCTGAATTATTTTAACTCCCATTTTCTCAATTTCCTTGTTAACTTCCAATATTCTTTCTGGTTTGTTTTTTAATGTTTCTCTCCCATCATCTGTAAGGGTACTTAAAATAACATAATAAGGCATAAAGCACCTCCTAGAATAATTTTCTCAATTATACCAATTTTTCGATAAATTTTTTATAATTAAAATATGGATTACATGGTAGTCTTCATAACTGCACCGAATGAAGAAGAAGCTTTAAAGATATCCAAGACATTGGTCGAGGAAAAACTTGCTGGTTGTATAAATATAATTCGGAATATCCGTTCAATTTATTTCTGGCAGGGAAAAATAGAAGACGATACTGAAGTATTAATGATTATTAAGACTAAAGAGGAACTTTTTGAAGAACTTGAAAAAAGAGTGAAATCATTACACTCCTATACCGTTCCTGAAATTATAGGCATTAAAATTAAAAAAGGTTCAGAAAGCTACTTAAAATGGTTAAGTGAGGTTACCAAATGAAAGAAAAGGCTTATACTTCCCTTATTTGTAAGAATTTCTGTGTTTATTACAAAGAGGGTAAGGAAAGAGAGATTTGCGGAGGGTATTTTTACCTTATGCACAACATGACTTCTTCGGAAATAGGCGAACTCATCAATCTTTTAAACTTAAATCTATATAAGGGCTGTGATGAAGCATCCTTTGTTTGTGAGAAATGTCAGTTTAAAGAAGATGGATGTGACTTCTTCATTGATAAAAGTGCTACTCCTTGCGGTGGATATTTAATAATTGGTAGGCTACTAAATAGAATTAATTTCTGAAATTTATTATATTCCCTCCCTAATAAAACATCTCAAAAGCTATTGTCCTATTTCTTTAATTAGGGAGAAATCCCGATACTCCTAATTAAGACTTAACTCAACTTTATCACTAGGAACTTAAAAACCACTGTAAATCAATGAGTTATCATCTAAAGATTAGTCTATAAGCCCTCTAAGCTATTTTTAAACCATCTGATTTTACTCTAACTGTCTATATTTTCCTCCTGCCTCCTTGTTATCTTATTTGCTAATCTGATCGTCTCTCTACGTTCCGCTCTATTCTTGCAATGAGAAACTCACCCCTTTCTGTAATTGCGAGCTCCTCTTCTGTCATTGCGAGGAGCGCAAGCGACGAAGGGATCTCCCACATCGTCATTGCGAGGGGCTTCAGCCCCGAAGCAATCTCGCCTTTTCTCTATCGCTTAGAATGAGATTCCTCACTCCGTTCGGAATGACAGTAGAGGAGAAGTCATTGCGAGCGCCAGCGAAGGGATCTCGTAGTTGCCTCTTTGTAGGCTTTACTTAGAGACTGCTTCGGGACATCGAGTCCCTCGCAGTTACAAAGGGAAGTGTCATTGCGAGTATTTTCTTCTCTATCATTGCGAGGAGCGCAAGCGACGAAGGGATCTCATTCTGAGAGAATATTGGGGAATTTGATGCAAAGTTAAAAAGAGAGGGAATTGTTCATTACTTTTCATATCCTCATTGTCCAAAGATAAATACCTATATTGAGAGATATAACAGGACCATACAGGAGGAGTATATTGATAACAATCTGGATGTAATTTTTGATAAACCACTGTTTTACCAGAGACTTGCAGATTATCTGATATTTTATAATACAAAAAGACCACATAGGACTCTGGGATTAAAAAGCCCAATAGAGTATCTAATAGAAAAAGGAGGAATGTCGCAAATGTGTTTAACTTATACAAGGAGTTGACTTATGTTGATTAATAGGTTACACTTTTTTATAAATATCCTAAAATGGAGGGATAATTATGAGCACTGCTTTAGTTGCAAGTGAAAAAAAAGGGATAGCAGAGGCGAGAATTCTTCAACTTGTAACCTTTACCCTTGCTGAGGAAGAATATGCCGTTGATATTTTAAAGGTCCAGGAAATCAATAGAATGAAAGAAATCACCCGAGTTCCCAATGCTCCTCATTATGTGGAAGGCGTTATTAATCTTCGTGGTAAGGTCATTCCTGTAGTGAGTTTAAGAAAGAAATTTGGACTACCTGAAGAAGAGGATACAGCTAAAAAAAGAATAATGATTATGGACATTCAGGGAGTGACAATCGGTCTTATTGTTGATTCAGTGAATGAGGTTTTAAGAATATCAAGTGACATTGTTGAACCACCTCCTGCGATGACATCTTCTGTTAGTTCAGAATTCATATGGGGAATTGCAAAACTTGAAGACAGACTTATAATACTTCTTGACATGGATAGATTTATAGGTAAAGAGGAAAGCATGGGAATGATAGGAGAGGCAGAGAAATTTGCTATCGAGAGTTAAAAATTCTGTGCCTTCCCTTTCCTCGCCAACAGGGCTTTGAGAAATCATCGCGAAAGGAGTATGTTTTTCCATTATTAATGTTGTGTATTGATCTTGCAAGGAGAAATATTTCTCCTCTTTTAGAAAACATTTTTGCACCCTGAACCAATACCTCATCGCCTGTTTTAAATTCTATTTTTTCTTGCTCAATAAACCAACGAGGTCCTGTTATTACACTGTAAATTCTGTCGTTTCTTGAGATACCCAAGATTACAGGGCCATGTTCTCTAATTATTATCTCAGCTATTTTGCCTCTAATTGATATTTCTGTATTTGGGTCATAGCTTTCTTCCCATTCTTGAGCAGAGGCAATACCACTTACGGTTAATATTAAGCTTATCAATAAAATAATTTGTTTCATTTTTTTCCCTGTAAGAAGGGGGCTTGAGAGCCCCCTTTCTTTTTTTACCATCCGCACATTTTTCTGATATTTAATCCTCTCTTACCACCAGCACCGTAGGGCAGTCCCATTTCATGAGCTTTTTTGTGCATTTCTACTCTTATTTGAGCTCTTTCTTGTTCCTTCTGTTTGATTGCATTCCAATCAGGATTTTGCTGAGCCCAAAGGGTTAAAAGTTCACCTCTTAGCTGCATATCCTTTTGATATAGAGGTTGAACTTCTTTGCAATACTGCTGCGCCTTTGCTGGATCCACTCCTATTGGTTGATATTGAGGGCCTCCTCCTCTTTGGGCAAAAGCTACTGCTTGAAGACTTACCAAAAGTGCAACCACCACCATGAGACTTAAAACTTTTTTCATACAACACCTCCGCTTGTTTTTTATTACCCTGTATTAGGGCTACCTCAAGGCATCTTCTCTCAATCACATTGAGCCTCTATTTTGTCCTACCTTCTATTGCTCTCGCCAGACCGAGGAATCTCACAGACCGTTTTGCTATTCAGAAATCTCATAGTGATTGAAAGATCAGATCCCATACTTCGATTTTACCATCCTCTGTGATAATTACAACCACCTCTTCCGCAACCATAGGGTATTCCGAGTTCCCTTGCTTTTTTCTGTGTTTCAACTCTTATTTGAGCTAATTCCTGTTCCTTTTTGGCAATAAGATTCCAATCTGGATTTTGCTGAGCATAAAGTTGCATCAGTTCACCACGGGTCTGCATATGCCTCTGTCTGAGTTGAAGTGTTTCATTGTAAAATTTTTGAGCTTTTTCAGCATCTACTGAATAGTAAGGGCAACCAGAGTTATAAGGACCTTGTCCTCCTCCTCTCCATGCGTATGCTGTAGTAACGATAAGAGTGATGACAATCATTAAAGATAGGGCCAATATTATGGGTTTCCTCATTTCGTTTCACCTCCTTTCCTTTTTCTTTATTTCCTAACAAATCAAAAAATGTGCCAAAATGAAAAAGCATTATCATTAAAGCCGTTAGATAGGATTTTACTTTACGGGAGAGGATTATTTTTGCAAAATTTGCATTAATTTTTGCAAAAATTGCAAAGCGAGTTAGCTATATGGGCAAAATCCTCAATGTTGAGTTCTTCAGGTCTTTTTTGAGGATTAATGCCGATTTTTGGGAGTAGTTCCTTAGGTTCATCAATTATAGATTTAAGAGAATTGGAAAGCATTTTTCTTCTTTTTCCAAAGGCTGATTTGACAATTCGGAGAAAAAGTTTTTCATCTTTAACCATAACAGCCGGTTCTTTTCTTTTATCCAATTTTATTACTGCTGAGCTAACCTGAGGAGGTGGGCTAAAAAATTTGGGAGGAATGTAGAATTTAATCTCTGCTTTAGTGTAATACTGAGAAATGATGCTTAAGGAAGAATAGGCTTTTGTTGATGGCTTAGCACATAACCTTTCTGCCACTTCTTTTTGAATAGTAAGGGTCATGGAGATTAAATTTGGAGCCTCTAAGAGACGAAAAATTATGCTTTTAGTTATATAGTAGGGAATATTCGCAACTACTTTAAAAGGTGGAAGTTCTTCATAGGGAAATTTAAGAGCATCTCCGTGTATTAAGGTTAGATTTTCTCTACTTGAAAAACGCTCTTTAAGTATTTTGTAAAGAGAAGGGTCTAATTCAATAGCAATGACATTTTTTGCCCTATTTATTAAAACCTCTGTTAAATCACCCATTCCTGCACCGATTTCTAATACAGTGTCTTCCTGAGTTATTTCTGATACATCCACAATTCGTTCGAGTATTTCCCTATTTCGAAGAAAATGTTGTCCTAAAGCTTGCTTTTTAGACATTTTTGATCCTTAGGCGTTCTATTTTTATTTTTAGAGTCCTGTTTTTATAATTCACTTCCATGTTTAGAGGTATGTTTATGCTTTTACCGTCTTCGGTTTGAATTTTACCGTACTCATGGTAGGTTATTATTATTTTCTGTCCATCTACATTTAGGATCTGACTAACGGGCATAAATCCTACTTTTTTTAAAATTAAAACTCTATCATTCTGACGATCCTTTAGAATGTAGTCATCGGAATTTTCCTCTATTGAAAAGTCACCCTGCCACCAAATAAAGCCCTTTCTTATTCCTTTTGCAAGTTCATTTAAACGGTCCTTTTCAATGATAAGATTAGAGCTTACTGAGCCATCCTCTTCGTAAATTTCTCCTGCTGGAAAACCAAGATAGTAGACTCTAAGAAGGAGCTCTTTTTTAGATATTCGAAGAGAGGCCTCACCATTTAATTGGCTATTTTTGGTCTCGTATTGAAGGTTCAAAATACCTTCAATATAGGAATACTTTTGCATTTCCTCAATAAATTCCTGTAGGCTCTCTGCTTTAAACTCTTCAACAACTATTGGTTTTCTCTCAGCGCAGGCAAAAAGGAGAGCACATAAAAGACTAATAACTAATAATTTCCAAAAGTTCATTTATTGACCTCACTCCTCTTATTTTTAAATTAAAACTGTCCTTAAGTCTTTCAAGATTTCCTTTAGGGATTATGGCGCCTTTCATACCTATTCTTGATGCTTCCTTAAGTCTAAGTTCTACCTGTGAAATTGCTCGAACTTCACCGCTTAATCCTACTTCACCAACTATAATCATGCTTTCAGGTAAGGGTGTATCTCTAAAGGAAGACACAATTGCAGAGATGACTGCGAGATCAGAGGCGGGTTCGAGAATCTTTAGGCCTCCTACCACATTTACAAATATATCGGCACCAGCAAGGTTAACTCTTCCCCTTTTTTCTAAAACAGCTGTAAGTAAATTTACTCTTTGATAATCAACTCCAATGAAGTTTCTTCTTGGCATCCCAAAATTGGAAGGAGAAACAAGTGCCTGTATTTCAGCAAGTATTGCACGCGTTCCTTCTACAGTTGATGTAATTGCTGAGCCACTGGTAGGAGAATGCTCTGATAGAAAAATAAGGGATGGATTCGATACTTCACTTAGTCCCTTTCCCGTCATTTCAAATACTCCGATTTCATTTGTAGGGCCAAATCGGTTTTTTACGCTTCGCAGGATTCTGTAAGCATAACCTCTGTCACCTTCAAAATAAAGCACTGTATCAACAAGATGCTCAAGAACTCTGGGACCAGCAATGGCGCCTTCTTTTGTTACATGACCTATTAGAAAAAGTGGAACATTTCGACTTTTTGCGAAATTCATAAATTTTGTCGCAGACTCTCTTATCTGGCTTACTGAACCTGGCGCAGAGACAGCCTCTTCAGTATAAACAGTCTGTATTGAATCTACAATAAGGGCCGATAGTTCCTCTTCCTGAGCACATCCGATTATTCTCTCAACAAGAGTTTCACTTAGAAGAAGAATATTTTCCGATGTAATTTGAAGCCTTTCAGCTCTCAGCTTTATCTGCATTAAAGATTCTTCACCTGATACATAAAGGACTTTGCCATATTTTTTTGCAATGTTTTCAGAGGCCTGAAGTAAAAGGGTTGATTTACCAATTCCAGGGTCACCACCGATTAAAATGAGGGAGCCCCTTACAATTCCTCCACCAAGCACTCTGTTTAATTCCTCAATGCCTGTTGATAGCCTGTCTGATAGGGATATATCAATTGATTTTATAGAAAGAGGCTTTGTGCCTTCAGAGCTTTTTCTCCCTAATCCTTCTGATAGGATTGTATCTTCAACAAAACTATTCCACTCTCCACAATCAGGGCATTTACCAATCCATTTCGGAGAAATATATCCGCAGCTTTGGCACTGGAATGCTTTTTTCCCTTTTGTCTTCATGAGTTAATGATAATTTATTTCGCTTACTTTTTACAAAAATTTGATATAATAAGGGAAGAGCATGAAGCTCTTGAAACCTCATGAAGAGGTTTGATTCCCTATGAAAGGGAGGTGCATCATGATTAAGAAAGTCTCAGGAAAGGCAATGCCCACCTGCAAGTGCAAAAGTTCCTGCTAACTGTTCCTTAAAAAGGGGGCTTTTTTGCCCCCTTTTTTTATTTTCTCTTACTGTGCCATAATAGAATATGCTTCGAATTATAGGAATAGCCTTTTTTATTCTTTTCATCCCTTTATCGGCATTTGCTCAGGAAGAGGAGTCTTACTTTCCGTTTATTGCTGGATACTATTCGGTAATAAAGGGTGATACTCTCCAAGGGATTAATTATTACGAAAAGGCATTAAAAGCTTCTCCCTCGTCAAATTTTCTTAAAACAATTCTTGCTGATGCTTATTTAAGATTAGATAATTTAGAAAAAGCAAAGGAATATGTTGATGAAGTTCTTAAAAAATCTCCTGATCACATTGAGGCTTTGAAAGTACTTGCAGCTATTTACATTAAAACTAAAAAAATAGAGGAAGCCGCTCAAATATACGAAAGGATTCTTGATAAAGTTCCAAATAAAATAGAAATCCTTTCAAGAATAGGTAACCTTTATCTTAGCAGCGGAATGCTCGATAAAGCGATCTTGACCTTTAATCGAGTTTTAGATGAAGACAGTGATAATCTCATGGCTCTTCATTTCTTAGGTGTTATTTATATTGAAAAAAAGGATTTAAAACTTGCCAAGGAGATGTTTAAAAAAATTATAGAGATTAATCCTGACTACGAGCCTGCCTATACAAACATTGGTACAATTGAAGAATTAGAAGGGAACCTTAAAGAAGCTGAGTTGTATTTTAAAAAGGCTTTGCAGATAAATCCTGAAAACTTGTTTGCAAGAGAAAGGCTTATTAATCTATATCTTTCAAGAAAATCTTACAATCAAGCCATTGTGGAATTGGAGGCATTAAGGAATCAGAAATCTCAAGCAGAACAAGTTCACGAGAAACTTGCGATTCTTTATCTTCAAACAAAGCAATACGATAAAGCTGCTGAGGAGTTTAATTTTCTTCTCAGCAAACATCCAAACGATGTTAATTTAATGTATTATCTTTCCCTTGTTTATATTGAAACTGAAAAGTATGCGGAGGCAGAAGCTCTGCTTAAAAAGATAATTGCTACTAATCCAAGACAAGTAAATGCATTCTTGAATCTCGCAACAGTTTATATAAAACAGAAAAAGCTTCTTGAGGCACTTAATATTTACGATGAAATTCTTCAATTTTCAGAAGATTTACCTGAAATTTATGTTTATGCAATTCAAGTGTCCTTAGATTTAAAGGATTATGAAAAAGGAAGAATCTATGCGGAAAGAGCTATTGCTAATTTTCCCGATAATATGGAACTAAATTTTTTAGCAGGTGTTGTTTTTGATAAACTTGGAAAATTTGAAGAAACTGAGAAGTTTATGAAAAAAGTCATTTCAATTAAGCCTGATCATGCAGAAGCCCTCAATTATTTAGGTTATAGTTACGCAGACAGAGGAATCAATCTTAAAGAGGCTTTTCAATTAATAGAAAAGGCTGTGCAACTTTCGCCTACTAATGGATATTACCTTGATAGCTTAGGATGGGTATATTTTAAACTTGGAGACAATAAAAAGGCTCTTCAGTATCTTCTTGAGGCAGTAAAATATGTCAAAGACGACCCTGTGATTTTCGAGCATCTTGGGGATGTTTACAAAGAATTAAAGGATTACAAGAATGCTCATAGTTCATGGCAGGAAGCACTTAAGCATCATGAAAAAGAGCCAGGTCTTAAAGAGAGAGTTCAAGAAAAGATAAAGAATATAGAAAAACTTCTTAAAAAGTAATGCTCACCATAAAGACTCCAGCCAAGATTAACTGGGCTCTTTCTGTATTGAGGAAAAGAGAAGATGGCTACCATGACATAATCTCTCTCATTCATGCAATAGATGTTTACGATACATTAATTTTTGAAGAGGCAAAAGAAATAGAAATTTGTTGCTCATTACCGATAAAAAAGGAAAATAATCTGGTTTATCGTGCAGCTCAAGCTTTACAAAAATATTCAGGATTAAATAATGGCGTAAAAATACAAGTTATAAAAGAAATTCCTGTTGGTGCAGGATTAGCAGGTGGAAGCTCTAACGCAGCAGCTACTCTTAAAGCTTTGAATAAACTCTGGAACCTTAACTTAAGCAGTGGAGAGCTTAAGAGCATTGGCGAGACTTTAGGAAGTGATATATCCTTTTTCTTTAATCTTCCCATTTGCATTGTTGAAGGAAGAGGAGAAATCGTTAAGCCTCTTAATATTCAAAGAAGTTTTTGTCTTTTACTTGTAAAGCCTCCATTCAGTATTTCTACAAGATGGGCATATGAATCCTTAGAGATTGAAAGTGAATTGACAGAAAATTATCAAAAGATAAATAATAATATTTGGCAATTATACGAGTTCCTTTGCCAAGGGACAGGAGAAAATATCCATTTATGGAATGATCTTGAAAAGGTTGTTATAAAAAAATATCCCTTGATAAAGGAGATTAAAAGACGGTTATTGGCAGTAGGTGCGAAGGCGAGTCTGATGAGCGGAAGTGGTTCAACAGTTTTTGGGGTCTTTAATAGTGAAGAGGAAGCAAAATTAGCGTTAAAGAGATTTAGTGGATACTGGGTAAGAGTTGCTCATACACTTGTGTCTGAAGATTTAAATATATCAATGAGTTAGGGAAATAGATGGGGAGTCGCCAAGCGGCAAGGCAGCGGATTTTGGATCCGCCATTCGCAGGTTCGAATCCTGCCTCCCCAGTAATGAAATACCCTCCATGGGAGGGTAATTTTTATTTTTCAGGAGACGGTCAAAATGCCAGACGGAATACGATTGATTTCGGGAAATGCAAATCCAGATCTTGCTAAAAAAGTGAGCGATTATCTTAAAATTCCACTTACAGAGACAACTGTTACCACTTTTAGCGACGGTGAAATTATGGTGCAGATTAAAGAAAATATAAGAGGTTCAGATGCCTTTGTAATTCAGCCAACTTGCACGCCTGTAAATCAAAATCTTATGGAGCTTCTATTGATTATCGATGCATTAAAGAGAGCCTCTGCAAGAAGAATCACAGCAGTTATTCCCTATTACGGCTATGCAAGGCAAGACAGAAAAGTTCAACCTCGGGTGCCCATATCAGCAAAGCTTGTTGCAAATCTCATAACTGTTGCAGGTGCAAACAGGGTTCTTTCCATTGATTTACATGCTGGACAAATTCAAGGTTTTTTTGATATTCCCGTTGACCATCTACTTGCAATACCGGTAATTTTGGATTATTTAAAAAAGAATGGCCTTCTTGACAATATTATCGTAGTATCTCCTGATGCAGGTGGAACTGAAAGGGCGAGAGTTTTTGCAAAAAAGATAAATGCTCCTCTTGCCATTGTGGATAAAAGAAGAGATGCTCCTAATGTTTCTAAGGTTATGAATGTAATAGGTGATGTAAGGGATAAGGATGCTCTTCTTATTGATGACATGATTGATACGGCAGGAACAATAACATTAGCAGCTCAAGCTTTAAAAGAAAATGGAGCAAGAAGAGTTTTTGCAGCAGCCACGCATGGTGTTCTCTCAGGACCAGCAATTGATAGATTAAATAACTCGGTGTTAGAAAAAGTAATAATAACCGATACAATCCCTATTCAAAATAAAAAGGAGATGAGTTCAAAGATAGAAGTATTGACTGTAGCCCATCTTTTAGGTGAGGCAATAAAAAGAATCAATGAAGAAACTTCAATAAGTTCATTATTTGTATAAAGGAGGACTATAGAGATGGAAAAATTTGTGCTTAATGTAACTAACAGAGAGAGAAAAGGAAAGGGTGCTGCAAGGCAATTAAGAGCTAAGGGATTTATTCCCTGTGTTATCTATAGAGGAGGACAATCAGCACCTATCCAGATTAACACAAAAGAAATTCTTCCATTTATGAACATTGCCACAAGGGAAAAACTCTTTGTAACTTTAAAGTTTGAAGACAGTGAAAAACAGGCTATTCTTCAGGATTATCAAGTAGATCCAGTTACAGGTAAATTACTGCATGTGGATTTTATGGAAGTAAGTGCTACTGAGAAAATTAGAGTAACTGTCCCTGTAGTTCTAATAGGTGAACCTATTGGTGTAAGGCAGGACAAGGGAGTTCTACAGCACGGAATTTCAGAAATAGAAATCGAAGCAATTCCAGAAAAAATACCGGGCCATATTGAAGTTGATGTTTCTCAATTAAAGGTGGGAGAATCGGTTCATGTGGGAGATATTAATTTTGAAGAAGGTATTAAGGTCATCTCCGATCCTGATGAAGTTATTGCCACAGTAACTGCTGAAGAGGAAGAAATCGAACTCACTCCATCAACACAGGAGCAGATTGAGCCTGAAGTAATAAAGAAAGGCAAGAAAGCTCAGGAAGAGGAGTAAGCTTAACTTTAATTAATGGTTCTTATAGTTGGACTTGGGAATCCAGGCAGAAAATATAAAAATACCCGGCACAACATAGGTTTTATGGTAATTGAAGAGCTAGCAGAAAGATATAATCTAAAGTTTACGGAAAGAGAAGATTATCTATTGGCTAAAGGTGAAATAGAAGGAAAAGAAATTACTCTGTTAAAACCTCTTACATACATGAATCTGAGTGGAAAAGCTGTTAGAAAAGTAGTTGACGATAAAATTTTGGACAAACTGCCTAACTCAATTATAGTTGTTCACGATGACCTTGATTTACCGGTAGGAAGAATAAGAATAAAAAAAGGAGGCTCCTCTGGTGGACACAGAGGAGTCCAGTCAATAATTGACAACCTGGGCACAAAAGACTTCATTCGCCTTAGAATTGGTATAGGTAAACCAATAGGCATCGATGCATCCGAGTATGTTTTAATGCCCTTTTCAAAGGAAGAAAAATCCCTTTTGAAAGAAAAGATTTCACAGTCAGCTGATTCAATTGTTACAATAATAAGGGATGGGGTGGAGAAGGCTATGAACATTTTTAATAGAGGAGATGCTTAATGCTTTGGATAATAATTGGGGTTTTGTTTCTCATACCTGAACCATCCTATGCGTGGGGTCCTTTAACTCATACTTATCTTTCCCAGCAGATATTCAATCTACCTCATCTTATTCCCCTCTCAGTATTGCCACTGATAAATACATATAGAGAATACTTTATGTATGGTAATATACTTCCGGATACAGTGATTGGCAAAAAATACCTTCCAAAAGATAAAAATCCCCATTCATGGAAGATGGGTCTTACACTTTTAAATGAGGCAAAAAAATCAGAAGAGAAGGCCTTTGCTTATGGATTTTTAACTCACCTTGCAGCTGATGCAATTTTGCACAATGAAATTAAAGAGCTTAATCCGCTTCAACACATGTTTTTTGAATTGAAAGCTGATAGAATCATAGATAGGTATTATTGGCTTCAAATAATGTCAATCAACAAGAGAGTAAAAAAAGTTAGCGACGATTTCTTTGAACAAACCTTATTTAATCCAATTTTTTCTCTTAAAACATCAAAAAAAATTTACAGATCACTTATTTTTCTCTCTGCCTTTAATGTGGGAGAACTAAAAAATCCAGCATTTTTCAGCAGATTTCACGAAAGATCTTTGGAAGCAATGTTGGATATTTTAAATGAGGGAGAAAGGGCAGATATTATAAACTTTCCACCTAATCACTGATTACTTAAACTTAATATTTTTAATGAGAGCCTCTCTTTCTATGAGATATTCTTTTATTGCCCTCTTTTTTTATTCCATTGCATCCCTTTTTTGTCATTACGAGCCTTCCTTATGGTCATTGCGAGCTTCCCTTTTCGTCATTGCGAGCCCCCTTTTCGTCATTGCGAGCGAAGCGAAGCAATCTCTCCCTCTTTTGTCATTACGAGGAGCTTTAGCTCCGAAGCCTTGGGAGTTAGAATAATATTGTGTCTAAGGTAGAAAGGAAGATGGTTACTATCCAAGGGAATTGACAACAGGCTCATGGAAACTGAACATCAATGTTCCTCGGGACAGAAACGGACAGTTTCGTCCTCATCTTTTGCCACAACCTTATAAGAGAGTTGATGACAGCTATGTAGATTTATTGATGAGTCTTGTCATTAATGGTTATTCTGACAGTCAGCTTTTATTATCGTTAAAAGAATTAGGTCTTCCATATTCTGTAACAAAACTTACAAGGCTAAAGGAGCATATTGCCTAAGAGGTTAAATGATTTCAAAAGTAGAGAACTTCCTAATGATGCCTTTGCAGTTTTCATAGATTGCTATCATACAGAGGTAAAAGATAACCTTAAGATAAAGAAGGCATGTGTTTACACGGTATTAGGTATTGATTTACAGGGTAGAAAAGATGTATATGGGTATTACACTTTTTTTGGTAATGAAAACAGAGGTGATTGGCTTAAAGTATTAAATTCTGCGATGTACATCTTCAGAGGAATGTAAGAAGGAATATGGCAAAAGAAGATGCAAATTTGTTCAATAAAGAGCTGGAAAATATCAAATTATCAAGAGACCATGATGAAGGAAAGGCGAAATTAGAAAATCTCTGCAGTCAATACAAAAACAAATATCCCACATTCATAAAATCACTTTCATCAAAGATAGACAATTATCTGTGTTTTCTTAGATATCCTGAAGAGATACGGAGACGAATGCAGTAGAGAATCTTAACAGCAGAATAGAGCAGATAAGGAGGAGGCTTGGTGGTTACTTTCAGTCTCAGAGTATTCTTGAAATTAACCTTATGCTGCAGATTGATAGACTGAAGCAGTCAACTATAAAGAATTCTCCTTAACCCAACTTCATCACAAAAACTAAAAAATCCCTTATAAATCAATGAGACATACTTTTTAAATTAGTCTACAGCCTT
>CAKZQH010000096.1 GCA_937139565.1 uncultured Nitrospiraceae bacterium
TTTTAGTTTTTGTGATGAAGTTGGGTTTAAAACGGTCTTTGGAGACTGCCATGGCTACTTCGTGGCCTCGCAGTGACATTTTCTTCTAAACGTCATTGCGAGGAGCGTAAGCGACGAAGCAATCTCTCCTCTTCTGTCATTGCGAGCGATAGCGAAGCAATCTCGTCGTTAAAACAGGCTCTAAAGACTGCTTCGGGACATCGAGCCCCTCGCAGTGACATTCTCTTCTAAAAGTCATTGCGAGCGTAGCGAAGCAATCTCATTCCGTTGGTCTTTGATACTGTCACGGCCACTTCGTGGCCTCGCAGTGACAAAGGGAAGGATGTCATTGCCATGATTTTCCCTTCTGTCATTGCGAGCAAAGCGAAGCAATCTCACCACATCGTCATTGCGAGGAGCGTAAGCGACGAAGCAATCTCGTCGTTGAGGACGACTTAGAGACTGCTTCGGGGCATTGAGCCCCTCGCAGTGACGGAAAGGATAGAAAGGGTGGGCACAAGATTTACGAAAGCTCCGCTTTTATTGATTCCTCCGAGTAATAAAAACTCTCAGAGGAAATTATAAGTTTTAGAAATCTAATTCTCCTTAATCATTATCCTTTCAATTCTATTTGCCAGACCACTATTTGTATCAATTTCAACATAGACACCAGATAAAATTGAGGAAGCTGAGGGAACATCGTATTTTTGTGGCATTTGGGTAAGAAATTTCTCTATTATCTCTTTTTCCCTAAATCCTATAACAGAGTTTTCAGGTCCTGTCATTCCTGCATCTGTTATATAAGCTGTGCCCTTAGGTAAAACTCTTTCATCAGCTGTCTGCACATGGGTATGAGTTCCAATGATGGCACTTACTTTTCCATCAAAATAAAAGGCAAAGGCTTGTTTTTCTGATGTGGCCTCTGCATGAAAGTCGATAACAATAATTTTAGTCTTTTCTCTAAGTCTTTCAATCTCTTTTTTTGTTGTTCTAAAAGGGCAATCAAGCGGACTCATAAAAACTCTTCCAGCTACATTTATAACCCCTACTAATTGATTCTCACGGCTTTTAAATAAAATACTTCCTGTTCCTGGTACACCCTCTGGATAGTTCAAAGGCCTTAGGATTCTTGGCTCTTTAGCAATAAATTCAACTGCTTCTTTTTTATCCCACACATGATTGCCGGTAGTAATTATATCAACTCCAAATGAAAAGAGCTCCTTAGCAACTTTCTCATTGATTCCAAAACCACCTGCAGCATTCTCTCCATTTGCAATAACTAACTGAGCTTCGTATCTGCTTATTAACTTAGGAAGCAGGGTCTTTAGAATAGTTCTTCCTGGCTTTCCAACAATATCTCCGATAAAAAGAATCCCAAGTCGGTCACTATTTGGCATATTCGATAAATCTTGACTCTCTAATAACTGTTACTTTAATTTGTCCAGGATAACTTAGTTCCTTTTCAATTCTCTTACTTAACTCTCTGGCAATAAGTGCACATTCTTCATCTGTTACCATCTCAGGTCTTACAATGAGGCGTACTTCTCGACCTGCTTGAATGGCATAGCAGTTCTGAACTCCTTGAAAACTCATTGCAAGCTCTTCAAGCTTTGTTAACCTTTTAATGTAGCTTTCTATGGTTTCCCTTCTTACTCCAGGTCTTGCTGCTGAAAGAGCATCTGATGCAGCCACCAATGCTGACTCTACACAGCTAAATTCAACATCTTCATGATGGGATAATATGGCATTTATTACTTCTTCGCTTTCTCCATACTTCCTTGCAAGCATAGCTCCTATTTCTTGATGAGAACCTTCCATCTCATGATCAACAGCCTTGCCTATGTCATGTAAAAGCCCTGCTCTTTTTGCAAGAACCACATTTGCTCCAATCTCTCCTGCCATAAGTCCGCTAAGCCATGCGACCTCTTTTGAATGTTGAAGCACATTTTGACCATAGGATGTTCTATATTTAAGTCTTCCTATAAGTTTTATTATCTCAGGATGAATACCGCTAAGTCCTAACTCAAATATGGCTTTTTCGCCTTCTTCTCTTATAGATATATCCACATCTCTTCTTGCCTTTTCTACCACTTCCTCAATTCTTGCAGGATGAATTCTCCCGTCTGTTATAAGCCTTTCAAGAGCAATTCTTGCTACCTCTCTTCTTATGGGATCAAAGGATGAAAGGATTACTAATTCAGGTGTGTCATCAATCACTAAATCTACTCCTGTCAGTGCTTCAAAGGATCTTATGTTTCGACCTTCTCTTCCAATTATCCTTCCTTTCATCTCATCGTTTGGAAGGCTTACAGCAGTAACTGTAGCATCGATAACATAGTCGCTTGCGTATCTTTGTACGGCTAAACTGAGTATTTCTTTTGCCTTTTTATCGGCTTCTTGTTTTGCCTCATCTTCTATCTTTTTAATTAATTTGGCTGCCTCGAACCTGGCTTCTTGTTCAATTTTTCTAAAAAGCTCCTGCCGAGCTTCCTCTTCCTTCATACCTGCTATTTTTTCTAAAAGGCTTTGCTGATCTTTGATAAGTTGATTATAGTAATTTTCCTTTTCAATCAATTGCCTCTCTCGATTAGTCAACTCTTTTTCTTTTTTATTTATATCCGATTCTTTTTTATCGACCTGTTCTAATTTTCTATCAAGGAGTTCTTCCTTTTGCCTGATTCTCTTTTCTTGATAGTTAATCTCCTTGCTCTTTTCTCTTATTTCCTTTTCTGCTTCAGATTTTAGTTGATATACTACTTCTTTTGCGGAAAGATAAGCCTCTTTTTTAATAGTTTCAGCTTCTCTCTTTGCTTCCTCGAGAATTTTGTTGATTTCATCGCTGATTTTTAACTTTTCTTCACTTAACTTGCCCTTTTTATATAGAAAAAAACCGTATCCAGATGCAACACCTACGGCAATACCAATGAGAATATATATGAAATCCATAAGAAAAACACCTCCTTAAATTTATTAGTTATAGCTTCCTTGAAGGGATATGATGATGTGGATCTATATAAATCTATTCAAACAAAAATATATAGTGGCTAATGCCTTTTATCTATATAAAGTGGATTGCTCCACTATCATCATACCCCACCCTGCCGTGTGGTAAGGAAAGTTAGATCCCACTTGGACAAGTGGGCGCCTTGTAGGTAGGTTAGGCTTCCTCCGAGGAGGCATGCACACCGCTACCTACGCTGGCTCCCTCACGGACCTAACTGCCGGATCCCCTTTTCCTCCATCACGCACAGGGCAGGAAGCCTTTTTTATTTTATAACAAAAAAGGTGAAATATATGCAATCCCAAGATATTCTTCAAGACTTAATTTTTAGATCGGAATTACGGTGGAGGAGGAGTCATTGCCAGCTCCCTCTTCTGTCATTGCGAGGAGCGTAAGCGACGAAGCAATCTTTTGTTCCTCTGTTCGTCGTTGCTATGCCTTTTCTGTCATTGCGAGGAGCGCAAGCGACGAAGCAATCTCATTCCTTCGAAGGCCTTAGAGACTGCTTCGCCTCATCGAGAGGCTCGCAGTGACAATCCGTTTTATCGTCATTGCGAGGAGCGGGATTCCTCCTACGCTCGGAACAGGCTCCGCAATCTCGTCGTTCCTCCTACTTGGACGAAATGAGATTCCTCACTTCGTTCGGAATGACTGTGGAGGAGGAGTCATTGCGAGCTCCCTCTTCTGTCATTGCGAGGAGCGCAAGCGACGAAGCAATCTCGTCGTTGAGGACGTCTTAGAGACTGCTTCGGGACATCGAGTCCCTCGCAGTGACACCCAACTTCATCACAAAAACTAAAAAATCCCTTATAAATCAATGAGACATACTTTTTAAATTAGTCTACAGCCTTC
>CAKZQH010000097.1 GCA_937139565.1 uncultured Nitrospiraceae bacterium
TTAAGACTTAAAGGTATATTTTAGCCAATTTTTTATTTAAAGCCTTCCCATAAATATAGTTGAAATTTTTGGTATAGTAAGATTTCACTATTTATTATAAAGGGAATTTTAAAATTCTTAGAGAATGCTTAATTCAATTGATTTATTCAAAAAGGAAGTTAAGGTTAGCACAGTAAAGAAAGAGGTGATCAAAACACTAATCTTCCTTGATAGAAATAATTAGACATGCGAAGGAATTCCCTGTAATTGATCAATTAAGGGTTGGAAATCTTTTAAAGTTTTCGTTATTTAAATTTCTTGTTTTTACATTTGAATTTGCTCTAAACTTAAAATTTATAAACAACTTTTAGAGGCTTCGCCTTATATCTAAAAATTAAGACTTGGAGGTAATGAAGTGGCAAAAGTCCTTGTTACAGGTGGTGCAGGATACATTGGAAGTCATGTGGTTAAGTTCCTTGGCGAAAAAGGTCACAGCGTTTTAACTGTGGATAACCTATCTAGTGGGAATCCCGAAGCAGTTATATATGGCGAATTTCTAAAGGTTGACCTTGCTGAGAGATTTACGCTCGAGAAAATTCTTCAAGATTTCAAACCTGATATGGTTATGCACTTTGCAGCATCCATTGTAGTTCCAGAAAGCGTCAGGGAACCTCTTAAGTATTACAGAAATAATGTAGCAAACACCCTTAATCTCCTTGAGGCAATGGTAAAATCAGGTGTTGGATGCTTTATTTTTTCCTCAAGTGCAGCTGTATACGGCATACCAGAGAAAGTGCCTGTTTCTGAGGATGCTCCACTCATGCCAATAAATCCCTATGGTGAAACAAAGATGATGGTAGAGAGGATTCTCAAAGATTTAGCCCAGGCCCAGCCCTGTTTTCGTTATGTCTCTCTTCGATACTTTAATGTGGCTGGTGCAGACAGTAATTCTCGGATTGGCCAGTCATACAAGGAGGCAACTCATCTTATTACACGTGCCCTTAAAACAGCAAAGGGAGAGCTTCCGAAGTTCTATATTTACGGAACTGACTATCCCACAAAAGATGGTACCTGTATTAGAGATTTCATTCATGTAGATGATATTGCAATTGCCCATCTTTATTGTATGGACTATTTACTTGATGGCGGAAAGAGTGAGATTTTTAATTGTGGCTATGGTCATGGATACTCCGTAAGGGAGGTTGTTAACGCAGTTAAAGAGGTCACAGGAATTGATTTTCCAACTGAGGATGCTCCTCGCCGAGAGGGTGATCCACCACAGCTCATTGCAGATAGCAATAAAATAAAAAAGATGCTTGGATGGAAGCCCAAATATGATGATTTAAAATACATTATCAAAACTGCTTGGCAATGGGAAAAAAGACTTCAGAAAAGGTTATAGAGATCATTCTGATGGAAAAATCTTGCCTGGATTCATAATTTCCTTTGGATCAAATACCTTTTTTACGGCTTTCATAAGTTCTAAGCTTTTTCTCGAAAGTTGCATTTCGATATAGGGTTTTTTTGTAACTCCTATTCCATGCTCTCCGGAAATAGATCCTCCTAGTTCTACTGTTAGCTGGAAGACTTGCGTTACAATTTCAAAACCCTTTTTTTGACTCTCCTCATCATCTTTCGTTACTAAAATATTTACATGGATATTTCCATCTCCACCATGTCCGAAGGAAACAATGGGAATTTGGTTTATCTCTGAAATCTCCTTTAAGCTAAGAAGAATTTTTGAAAGTTTGTCAATTGGCACAGCAATGTCGATGTTTATCTTCTTTTTATCTTTCATTTTAAGGATACATGGAGAAATGCTTCTTCTTGCTTTCCATAGAGCCTCTCTCGAATAATAATCTGAGGCTACCTGAGTTTCTCCTTTTAGTTTTCTTGTTATATCCACAATCATCTCTGCTTGTCTTTTAATCGAAGTAATCTCTCCGTCAAGTTCAACAAGAAGCATTGCTTCTACATTTGTAGGAAGGCCTACTTCACTGTTGTCTTCAATAATTCGAAGGCAGGTGCTATCTAAAAATTCTAAGGTTCGAGGTGTTATCCCTTTAGACAAAATTTTTGGAATACATTCTCCTGCTTTTGCAAGGTCATTAAATTTTAAAAGGAGAGTAATTATTTCCTCTGGTTCAGGAAGGACTTTTAGGGTGATTTTAGATATTACACCTAAGGTTCCCTCTGCTCCAATAAGTAGTTCTTTCAGTTCATAACCAACGACTCTTTTCGCTGTTACTCCTCCGAGCTTGACAGTGCTTCCATTAGAGAGAACTACCTCGAGTTCATATACGTAGTTTCTTGTAACTCCATATTTTATTGCCCTTGGTCCACCAGCATTGGTTGATACATTACCTCCTATAGTGCAATATTCAAGAGATGCAGGGTCTGGTGGAAAGAAAAGACCATGAATTTGAAGTTCCCTCTGAAGCTCTCCATTTATAACGCCGGGATCAACAGTGGTAGTAAAGTTCTTACGGTTTATTTCATAAACCTCCCTCATTTTTTCAAGGCTTACTACAAGGCTTTTCTGTTTAATTGGAATAGCACCCCCTGCCATTCCTGTTCCTGCTCCTCTTGGAACTATCTTTAAGCCTCTATTGGCAGCCCATCTGATTATCTTTGATATTTCCTCTGTGCTTTTTGGCCAGGCAACCAATTCTGGAATGATGCCCTCTGCATAGGAAGCATCGTAGCTATAGCATATAAGGTCTTCTTTTTTATCGGAGATATCAATTCCTTCGATAAGCTTCAAATCTTTCATGTATAGGCCTCGGCTTCTTTTAATTCAAGGGAAATTACAGATGAGACTCCTTCTTCCTGCATTGTAACACCATAAATGTAATCTGCTGATTCCATCATTAGTTTGTTATGGGTGATGATTAAAAACTGGGTTTTGTCAGATAGCTGTTTTATCATTTTTCTTAGCCTAAGTGTGTTTGAATCGTCTAATGGCGCATCCACTTCATCTAAGATGCAAACCGGAGAAGGTCTTATAGAAAGGCAGGCAAATACGAAGGCAATTGAAGTAAGGGTTTTTTCTCCTCCAGAGAGAAGATTCAAACTTCCTGCTTTTTTTCCAGGAGGCTGGACATTTATGTCCAAATCTGACTCTAAAATATTGTTTTCATCGGTAAGAGAAATTTCTGCCCTTCCACCACTAAATAGTTCCTGAAATAAGAAGTTGAATTTCTCCCGAAGAAGGTCAAAGGTTTCTCTCAGTTTTTTTCTGGTTAGAGAGTTGATTTTCTTTATAGCTTCCTCAAGCTCGTTGATAGAGGTTTTAATGTCTGTCTGCTGATTAATAAGAAATTCATATCTTTCCTTCACTTCCTCATACTCTCTTAAAATTTCCATATCCACAGGTCCTATTTCTTTAATTGATGTTTTAAGGCTGTTAATTCGAGCTTTGTATCTGTCTATTTCTTCAACTTTTTCTATTTCTTCTTGTAAAATGTCTTTACCGTAAAGATTATAGATTTCCCTCCAAAGAGTTTCAAGTTTTATCCTTATTTGTCCCTCTTCTGTCCTTTTCTCACCAATTTTTGAAGTTATAATCTGGAGTTCCTCACTTCCTTTTTTATAGCCTACCTCAAGCTCTTCTACCTCTTCCTTTTCTTTATGAAGAGACTCAATAAGACCTTGTTTTTCCTCTTTTACTCTTTCTATTTCTTCCTTAAGCTGTTCTATTTTTTTCGTATTTTCCTCTGCTTGTTTTCTGATTTTTTCTATTTTCTTGGCGTTTTCCTCTATTTCTGCCAAGTTTTTACTATTTTGAGTTGTAAGTTTTCTTAGATTTTCTTGTAGCCTACTGATTTCTATTTTTTTGTTCTTAAGCCTTTCTTGAAAGGTAGAAATTTCTATTTTTTTATTAGCTAATGCCTCTTTTTTTTCTTCTCTATTTTGCAAAATATCCTTTTGAGAGCTTTTTAGTTTTTCTATTTTTAGTTCCGTATCTTCAATAAGTGAAGATATTTCTTGTATTTCTGAATGGACTCGGCTGATAGTTTTTTTGTTATCTTCTATTTCATTCTGTAAAGCCTTCTCTTCAGAATCCGTATATTTAACTCTTTGCTTTGTTTGCTCGAGCTCTCTTTGAAGATTTTTCAATTTTTCTTCCTCTTTAAAAATTTCACCCTTCAATTGAGAAATTCCTGTTCTTTTACTCTCTATCTCTGCTTTTAAGCTCTCTCTTTGCCTTTTTATTTTAACTATTTCTTCTTCCACCCTCTTTATGTCATCGAGGATTTTTTGCTTTTCCTTTCTCATCTCTTCCAGAGCTCTTTTCTTTTTGAGAATTTCTCCTGATTTTCCTGTTTTTATAAATCCATCGGGGAAGACAACTTCACCTTTTTTTGTTATGAATGTATGGTCTGGATATTTTTCTTTGTTTTTTATTGCATCTTTTAGTTCATTTACGAGAAAAATATTTGAAAAAATTTTCTCCCTTGGGGGTAAATCTTTAACTTTTATTAAGTCTTTAATTGGTATAACAGGATCCTCTGATAAATTTATCTCCGATAGGATTAAATCAGATTCTTGTGATTTGGTAGCTAAATTTTTTAAAAAGAAAAATCTCTTACTCTCAGAAGGTGTTATTTGAGAGATGTTATCTATAACGGATGCTTTAAGCTTTTCATCAAGAAGGATTTCTATTAGTTCTTCCATCTCTGGGGAGACTTCTAAAAACTCGAAGAAGAGTCGATGAGTTTCCTCTTGTTCCCAAATTTCAGATTTAATAGCCTCTATTTTTCCATTTAATAGGGCTTCTTTTTTCTTGCATTCAATTAGAATTTGGTTTTTATCCTCAATAGTTTTCTCATTTATTGACAATTCTTCTATAAGTTCATTGAGTATAAGATTTTCTCTTTTCAGACGTTGTTGGAGGTTTTTAATCATTTCATCTTCCATTTTAATGTCCTCTTCTATTTGCTCTATTTTTTTGCTTAAATCTCTCTTTTTTTCTCTCAGAATTCCTAATCTATTTTGATTATTTTCGAAATTTTTTCTAAGAGCCTGATAATGGTTCTTTTTGTTTGCCAGTTCTGAGGTAAGGTTAAAGAGAGATTTTCTCTTTATTTCAAGTTCTTTTTCTAATTTGCCTACTTCATCTTCTGATTTTAGCAGATCTTCTTCATAAGAGATTATGTCCTTCTGAAAGGTTTCTAATTTTTTTTCTAAGGACTCTACCTCTAGCTGAGCATCTGCTAATTCTTTTTCCAATTGTTCAACTTCCCTTTTTGTCCATTCAATTTCTCTTTTTAGTTTTTCAAGGTATTCCATCCTACTTTTTTCTTCCTGGCCAAGAAGGGCTAATTCTTTTTCACCGCTTATTTTTAAACTTTCCTTTTGTTTTAAGTATTTCTCCTTTTCAGATATCGCATTCTCCAAGTTAAGTATTTCACCTTTTTTATTCTTTAATTTAGCTATTATCTCTTCGCTATGTCTTTTTAAATTATTCCTTTCTTTTTCTAAGCTTTCTATGTGTTCCTCTAATTTTTGAATCTTTTCAAGAAGTTGAAGGCTCTCTGTTTTTGCGACACCTAACTCTAAAGCCGTTAATTCTTCCATTAATTTTTTAAACCTTTCAGCTTTCTTTGCCTGCCTTTCAAGGAGACTGTATTGTTTTTTTAGCTCCCCAAGAATATCCTCTATTCTTTGTAAATTTTCCCGGGCAGATTGAAGCTTGTTTTCTGATTCAGATTTCTTCATTTTGTAAAGGGAAATTCCTGCACATTCTTCAAGAAGCGCCTTTCTTTGAGAGGCTTTAGAGAGAATTTCATTGATTTTTGCGCTATCAATTATTGCATAGGTTCTTATGTCAACTCCTTCAGAGATAAAAATTTCTTTTATATCTTTCAACCTTGATTGCTTCCCATTTACCACAAAATAGGACTCACCTGTTCTAAAAAAACGACGCCTTATTTCGGTCTCTTTAAAATGGGGTTCATTACCATTTTCTCCTTTTTCCTTTATTTTTAAAAGTATTGTTACCTCGGCAAGTCCCTTTTCTTTCTTAGAGTCAGAGCCCTGAAAGATAATCTCTTCCATTTTTTCTCCACGAAGCGTTCTGGGATTGTGTTCACCCAAAATCCACCGAAAGGCATCAACAATATTGCTCTTTCCCGCTCCATTTGGCCCAACAAAGCAGGTTATACCTTCATTTAATTCAATTCTTGTTCTTTCGGGAAAGGACTTAAATCCGTTTAACTCGATCCAACTAATTCTCATTAAGATATTTTAGCCTATTTTTCATTTAAAAGCTTTAATGTAAGCATAAATTTTTTTTATTTGACCAAATAGAGACAACTGTTTTACTGTTGATAGACACGAATTTTTATGGTATAATTTCAAAAAATCTTAAACAGCAGGAGGAAATTATGACGAAGAAGTATGACACACCTTTATTGGATGAACTTGAAAAGGGACCATTCCCGAGCTTCGTTACGGAAATGAAAAAAGCAGCTGCAAAAAGTGAAATGGCTGCTGATGAGCTTGGTCTGTTAGAAAAAAGCTTTAGGGACAAGGTAACCTACTGGAAGCATGGTGGAATCGTGGGTGTAAGAGGATATGGAGGTGGAGTTATTGGAAGATACTCACAGTTAGCTGATCAGTTCCCAGGTGTTGCCCACTTCCACACAGTCCGTGTAAATCAGCCATCAGGACTCTTTTATACCTCAGAGACTATGAGATTTTTCTGCGATTTGTGGGATAGATATGGCAGCGGACTGACAAACTTCCATGGCTCAACTGGTGATATTATTTTGTTGGGCACAGTAACAGAGAATCTTGAACCTCTTGCTACAGTTCTCAGCATGAACGGATTTGACCTTGGTGGTTCAGGTTCTGCAATGAGAACCCCAAGTTGCTGTGTTGGTCCAGCAAGATGTGAGTGGTCAATGATTGACACACTTGATATTACCTATGATTTAACTCAAGAATTCCAGGATGAACTTCACAGACCACAGTTCCCATATAAGTTTAAAATTAAAACAGTCGGATGTCCTGTTGACTGTAATGCCTCAATAGCCCGTGCAGACCTTTCCATTATTGGAACATGGAAGGGCCCTATAGCAATTGATCAGGATAAGGTTAAAGATTTTGCAAAGAAAGGGGTAAACATACAAGAAGAAATTGTTAATTTCTGCCCTGGAAAGTGTATAACCTGGGATGGCAACAACCTAGCCATTAATAACAGCGATTGCCTTCATTGCATGCACTGTATCGCAAAGCTTCCTGGAGCACTGAAACCAACACCACCATTTGGTGCAGTAATGCTGATAGGTGCAAAAGCACCCTTTGTAATTGGTGCAACTCTCTCATGGGTAATCGTTCCATTTATGGAAATGAAGCCACCCTATGAGGAGATAAAAACCCTCATAAGAAATATGTGGGATTGGTGGAATGAATATGGAAAGAACAGAGAGAGAATTGGTGAGCTTATAATTCGCCGTGGTATGAGAGAGTTCCTCGAAGTTTGTGGACTTGAACCAACACCTGAGATGGTTAGAGAGCCAAGAAACGATCCATTCTGGTTCTGGAAAGAAGAAGATCTTGAAAAGAAACCTTGGGAAGAATTTTTAAAATAAATACTAACAAAACAAAAGGAGGTAATAATTATGCCTTATGTAATTCCTGATGTAGTAGATGTAAAGCAAAGGAAAACTGATATAGGACCGCCTCATTACAAAAACTTTTTACCACCAGTAATCCAGAAAAACTATGGAGACTGGAAAACCCATGAAATTTTAAGCCCTGGCTTAATGGTTCATATAGCCAATTCAGGAGATAAAATTTGGTCAGTAAGAGTAGCATCTCCAAGGCTTTTGAGCACAGATACATTGAGAGAAATTGCTGATATTGCTGAGAAATACTGTGATGGCTATTTCAGATTTACAACAAGAAACAATATTGAGTTTCTTGTTTCTGATGAAAGTAAGGTTAAGCCATTAATGGATGAACTTACCGCAAAGAAATACATGATTGGTGGTATTGGTTCAAGGGTTAGTAATATTGTTCATACTCAGGGATGGATTCATTGCCATTCAGCAGCAGTTGATGCTTCTGCTCTTGTTAAGGTTATTATGGATGAATTTGCCGATTACTTTACAACCAAGGAGACACCAAATAAAGTAAGATTTGCTGTTGCCTGCTGCACAAACATGTGCGGTGCAGTTCACTGCTCTGATATTGCCTATGTTGGAATTCACAGAAAACTTCCAAGAATTGATCATGAAAACTTTAAAAATCTTTGTGAGCTTCCAACAACAATGGCATCTTGCCCAACAGCGGCAATTACACCTGATCCTGCGAAGAAATCCATAAAGATTAATGCAGATAAGTGCATGTATTGCGGTAACTGCTTCTCAGTCTGTCCTTCACTTCCAATTGCAGACCCAGAGAATGACGGTGTAGCAATAGTCGTTGGTGGTAAGGTTGGCAACCTTAGAAAACCACCAATGTTCTCGAAGCTTGCTGTTGCCTATTTACCAAACACACCACCCAGATGGCCAGAGGTTGTAAAGGCAACAAGGAAAATATTTGATGCCTACATTGCTGGTGCAAAGAAGCATGAAAGAGTAGGTGAATGGATTGAGAGGATTGGCTGGGAGAAATTCTTTGCAGTCACAGGATTACCATTTACCTTCCAGCACATTGATGACTGGACATACGCATTTAAGACCTTTAGAACATCAACACAGATTAAGTGGGTTAAATAGTGGCATAAAGAAGGAGGGGTTGCCCTCCTTCCTAATTTTTATGAAAGGAGTGTGATTTTTGATGGAAAAAGAGGAGCTTAAAAAAGCTATCTATAAGCTCATTGAAGAGTCAGCAGGTAAGAAGAAATACAAACAGCAGGATGTAATTAAACATTTTAGACAGCAAGGATTAGCTGATGCCCAGATTAAAGAGGCAATTAGAGAGCTTATTGATGCAGGTGATTTAATTTATACCTACTTTGGTGGAAGTTACATAGAGCTGGGAGAAAAGCGCCAGGGTTCATAGTTAGAAAAGATTAAATAAACCATTAAGAAAAGGAGGAGAGTGCGTAACTTTCCTCCTTTTCTTTTTTCAAATTTTCCATATTAAAACTTTGATATAATAATTCATGGAAGCAATTGAATTAGCAATTAAGATTGTAAAAATCCTCGCTGAAAGAAGAAAAACGCTTGCTTCGGCAGAGTCCTGCACAGGTGGATTCATAAGTTCAACAATAACAGATATTCCTGGTGCAAGTAAGGTCTTTTTAGGCGGAATAGTGACCTATTCAAGCGAGATTAAAAGAAAGCTTCTTCTTATAAACGATGATATATTTCTCCAAGGAGTAATTTCAAGAGAAATGGCAATTGCTATGGCAAATTCGGTGAGAAATGTCTTTTCCTCTGACTATGGAGTTTCAACTACTGGAAACTTAGGACCCGAACCTATGGAAGAAAAGCCTGTTGGACTCATATATATAGGAGTGAATTCTGAAGAGATAACTCTAAGCAGGGAACTTCATCTAAGCGGGAATAGGGAGGAAAATAAGAAATTAGCTACCCTGGAAGCATTAAAACTTATTCTGGAGGTAATTGCATGAAGGAAATTCCCATGGAAGTTAAGGAAGAAATAGAAAAACTTACAAAGGAGATAAACTACCATAACTATCGCTATTATGTACTTGACTCTCCTATCATATCTGATGAAGAGTACGATAGAATGCTTAGACGATTAAAAGAGCTTGAGGAGAAGTGGAATTACTATTTGCCAGACACACCAACCAAAAGAATAGGTGCCCAACCTCTTGAGAAATTTGAGAAAGTTACTCATCGTGAACCCATGCTTTCACTTGATAACGCCTTTAATATAGATGAATTGAGAGAGTTTGATGCAAGAGTTAAAAGACTTCTTGGTAGCACCGGAGAAATAGAATACACCATTGAGCCAAAATATGATGGATTAGCGGTTGAACTCTCCTATAAGGATGGTATTCTTGTGAAAGCCTCCACTAGAGGAGATGGCTATGTAGGCGAGGATATTACGCAAAATATCAAGACCATCAAATCAATACCTCTTAGAATTGAAGGAGTTACCGAAATTCCAGAGGATATTGACATAAGGGGAGAAGTTTACATGAATATTGAGGAGTTCGAAAGGATAAACAGGGAAAGAATTGAAAAAGGAGAGCCAGTTTTTGCCAATCCAAGAAACGCAGCCTCTGGTTCAGTCAGACAGCTTGATCCTCAAATTACTGCGAGTAGGAAGCTCCATATATCTTGTTATGGTATGGGATATGTCAAGGGCCTTCAATTAAAAAGTCAGTATGAGTTTATAAATTGGCTAAGAGCTGCAAGATTTCCTGTTCCTGTTTATGTTAAGCTAGCAAAGGGCATTGAGGAAGTAATAGAGGGAATTAAGGAAATAGAAAAAAACAGAAATTCCTATCCCTTTGAGACTGACGGAGCTGTTGTAAAGGTTAATCTTTTTGAATTGCAGCGCAGGCTTGGTTCAAAAACAAGGGAACCAAGATGGGCAATTGCATATAAATATCCTGCTCATCAGGGAATAACAAGGGTTAATGATATTTTAGCCAGTGTGGGTCGAACAGGAGTTATTACTCCTCTTGCTATATTGGAACCTGTAAAGATAGGTGGAGTTACTGTATCTCGTTCAACCCTTCATAACTGGGATGAAGTAATGAGAAAAGACATCAGAGTAGGCGACTATGTGATAATTGAAAGGGCTGGTGAGGTTATTCCACATATAATTGGCGTGGTTGTAGATAGAAGAACAGGAGAGGAGAAAAAGGTTTCGATTCCTGAAAAATGTCCTGTATGTGGTTCGAAAACAGTAAGAGAAGAAAGCGAAGTAGCTGTGAGATGTATTAATTTTAATTGTCCAGCGCAGGTAGAAGAGCGTATTAAACATTTTGCATCCCGTAAAGGCATGAATATTGAGGGATTAGGGGATAAAACAGTAGAACTATTACATCAAAGAGGCATAGTTAGAAATTTTGTTGACCTGTATAGGCTTAAGCAAAAGGACCTTATAGGTCTTCCTGGCTTTGCTGAACTTTCTTCTAAGAAACTCATTGAAAGTATTGAACGAAGTAAAAAAACAACCTTAGCAAGAATTCTCTTCTCACTTGGAATAAGTCAAGTTGGAGAATATGCCGCTAAACTTTTAGCAAAGAATTTTAAATCTCTCGAAGATCTGTATAATGTTAGCGTAGAGAAGCTTCTTAATATACCTCAGATTGGAGAGAAAACTGCCACTGCCATTGAGCATTTTTTTAGAAATAAGAACAATATAGATGCCCTTGAAGAGTTAAAGAAATTAGGTCTTCAAGTTGAAAACCCCGACTTTCAAGAAAAAGATAAAACTTTAGCCTTAAGTGGTAAAAGCGTTGTGATAACAGGAACACTTCCAAAGCCAAGGCATGAGGTTGAAGAGATGATTGAAAAGGCAGGTGGACGAGTATCATCATCAGTGTCCCGCAATACGGATTTTCTTGTAGTCGGTGAGGATCCTGGAAGCAAACTGTCGAAGGCACAAGCATTGGGAGTCAAAATTATTTCCTACAATGAACTTTTAAAGATGATTGAGTCTCACTAAAGTGTATCGTTTCAAAATATATTATCCTGGAAGAACTAAGTCAAAATTTATAAACGAAGGAATTAATCATTATCTGAAACTGCTTAGACCCTTTGCAAAAGTCGAGCTTATTGAGCTAAAGGAGGCAAAAGGAGAGAGTCTTCGAGTGATTGACGAAGAGTCAAAAAACATTTTAAATGCTGTTGAAGGTCCTTTTTTTCTCCTTCATAGAGAGGGGAAAATGGTTGATTCTATTGAATTTGCAGAAATTATAAAAAATCAAGCTTTAAATCAGTTCATAATTGGTGGTGCATATGGAGTAAATAATTTAGTTATAGATAGGGCACAAATTTGTCTATCCCTTTCTAAATTAACCTTTACACACGAAATGAGCAGATTAATTTTATTGGAGCAAATCTATCGTGCTATGACTATAATTAATAACCGAAAATACCACTATTAAGGCTTCTATTTTTGATAAACTGATGCTTTTCCCTCGGTTTATCTCCCTTTTAATGTTCGCAGAATTATCAAGCTTAACTTAAAAATGTCAGCTGTCGCTATTTTGCATATCCGCAGGGATTCTTTCTGCCTCATCTATAAGCAAAATCGGAATGTCTTCCCGAATAGGGTATGCAAGAAGACAATTTTTACAAAGGAGTCTGTCTCTCTCTTCTTCATAAATAAGCTCACCCTTACAATTTGGGCATACAATTATTTCAAGCAGAGCTTTATCAATGGGCATCTATTATTCTCCTTAGTCTTTTCAATGTTTTTTCTTTACCCACTATTTCAAGAACTTCATAAATACCAGGGCTTACTGTATTTCCTGTAATAGCCACTCTAACAGGCTGTGCAATGTCTCCAAGTTTAATCTTTTTCTCGTTTACAATATCTATAAAAATTTTCTCTATCCTATCTTGAGTAAACTCTTCAAGACAAGACAGTTTTTCAATAAGTTCTTCTATAAGTCCAGCTGACTTTGGATTAATATATTTTTCCTTTGCTTTAGGGTCTATTTCCACAGAGTCAAGAAGATAATATCTCATAGCATGAGCAAGTTCCTTTAGGGTTCTGCATCTTTCCTTAAGGGAGCGAATAGCCTTTGCAGCCCATGAAAGCTCAATATTTGCATCTTCCCTTAGGTAATTCTCTTTTATTAAAAAAGGTTTTACAAGACTAAAAAGCTCCTCCTCAGGTGTCATTTTTATGTATTCGCTGTTTAGCCAGAGGAGTTTTTCTGCATTGAATATGGCATTTGCCTTACCAACCTGTTCAAGATTAAAGAGACTGATTAATTCTTCCCTCGTAAATATCTCTTTATCACCATAAGACCAGCCAAGTCTAGCAAGAAAGTTCACAATTGCATCAGGTAAATATCCCTCATCCCTGTAGGAGAGCACAGCAGTAGCTCCATGTCTTTTACTCAGTCGTGCTTTATCAGTTCCTAAAATCATAGGAATATGGGCAAATTTTGGGACATCCATTCCAAGAGCATGATATATATGGATCTGCTTTGGCGTATTGTTAAGATGGTCCTCACCCCTTATCACATGCGTAATTGCCATTTCAAAATCATCAACTACAACGCAAAAGTTATAGGTTGGAGTGCCATCACTTCTCAAAATCACAAGATCTTCGATTTCACTATTTTTAAAAGTTACCGGTCCTTTTACAAGGTCATCAACCACTGTTTCTCCATGAAGAGGCATTTTAAATCTTATTGCAAAGGGCTTATTAAGGATTCCTGATATTTCACGACAGCGGCGGTCATAGCGAGGAGGTCTTCCTTCTTTCATCGCTTCCTGCCGCCTTTGCTCCAGTTCTTCAGGGGTGCAGTAACAGCGATAGGCTTTACCTTCTTCAAGTAGTTTGTGTGCATAAGCTCTGTATATATCCATTCTGTCGGTTTGTCTAAATGGTCCTTCATCCCAATCAAGACCAAGCCATTTCATAGCTTCAATAATTGACTCAATGAACTCTTCTGTTGAGCGCGATCTGTCTGTGTCTTCAATACGAAGGATGAATTTACCCCTGTGATGTTTTGCAAAAAGCCAATTAAAAAGGGCTGTTCTTGCTCCACCTATATGAAGATGTCCAGTTGGACTCGGCGCAAATCTAACTCTTACCACACTTCCTCCCTTATTAGATGTCATAACATATAGTATAACTTAACTTCCTTATAAATAACCCCATAATTTTGTGAAAATTGAGATGTTTCAATTGCTTACAACTATTTACCTTAAAAAATAGTCTAACATATCTTGTGAATTCAAACCCAGATTGAATCGCTAATTCATTATGCTTCGTTTTTGTATTAACTCTCAATTAATGATAATCAATTAGGGGGGCAGAAAAGACAAGACAGCTCTATAGTGATACTTAGATAGGATTAATAGAATCATAGAGTAAAAGAGATATAGGTAGGCTGGATTGGAAGAAGCGGGCATTGATATGGCCTTTGGTTAATAGATACGGATTTAGTAGTAAATAGAAGATACTTGGTAATTGATATGTTGGATTAATCCACAACTTCTAATCCTTGCAAGGAGTCATCCCTTCTATCATTACACCCGACTTCATCACTATAAACTTGAAAACCTTTGTAAATCAATTAGTTATCATCTGCAGAGCAGTCTATATGCCCTCTAAGCTATATTTAAACTATTCGATATACCTCTAACTGTCTCTGTTTCAGTCCATGTGATCTCACATTGACTTTTTTCGTAATTGCGAGCAAAGCGAAGGGATCTCCTGACCAAAAGCTTTACTTAGAGACTGCTTCGGGACATCGAGTCCCTCGCAGTGACAAAGGAAAGTGTCATTGCGAGACTTTTATTTTGTTGTCATTGCGAGGAGCGCAAGCGACGAAGGGATCTCATTCCGTTGGTCTTTGAGACTGCCACGGCCACTTCGTGGCCTCGCAGTGACACCTTTTTCGTCATTGCGAGCGTAGCGAAGGGATCTCCAGACTGCTCGTCTTGGTGAGAGACTGTTTCGGGACATCCAGTCCCTCGCAGTGACAAAGGAAAGTGTCATTGCGAGACTTTTATTTTGTTGTCATTGCGAGGAGCGCAAGCGACGAGGGGATCTCAATCCGTTGGTCTTTGAGACTGCCACGGCCACTTCGTGGCCTCGCAGTGACACCTCTTCCGTCATTGCGAGCGTAGCGAAGGGATCTCCAGACTGCTCGTCTTG